>JBDNHJ010000107.1:0-38461 GCA_041688835.1 Fuerstiella sp. | reverse complement strand
TTAATTTGACCATGGCTTGGGCATAGCGACTGACTCCGCGGCGTGATGGAATTTGGTTGTAGTAAAACGGGGGAGCACTACGTCCCAGCCACCAGCTGACTTCGCTGACGTTTGCGTCACGCATTAGGATGTCTCGAATTTCGCCAGTTTGTGCCAGCGATTCCTGCAACGAAGCTTGGGACGGCAATTCGAGCTCAATGGCGATCTGATCGCGGTCGGCCGCCGGGAAAAACTGTTCCGGCAGCAGTCGCGCCTGAAACAGCCCTGCTAGCGGTAACGCAATTCCGATCAAGACTCCCACCCACGGGCGAGATGTTGTGACGGCGATCAGGCGGCGATACCAACGCAGCAGTAACGCGTTGCTCCAACCGGCTCGATACCACGCCGACGATGAGTCCGACTGGTCGCCCTGCCCTAGAAAACCGGCCAGTGCCGGCACCACTGTTAGTGCCAGCAGCAGCGAACTAAAAATTGCGACGATCACATTTAACGCGATCGATCCCACGAATTCGCCGGCTGGGCCTGGCATCACTGCAATCGGAGCGAACGCTAAAGCGGTTGTGAAAGTCGAACCAAACAACGGGACGGCCAGATGCTTGACCGTCTTTGCCACAGCGTCCGCCGGTGGCTGCCCAGAGCGCAGTTTTTGCCCGACTTCATCGACCACCACGATCGCATTATCGATCAGCAGGCCCAAGGCAATAATCAAGCCTGTCACTGACATTTGGTGAATCGGAATCCCCATGAATCTCATGCCGGCAAACACCATAAACGCAGACAGCGGCAATGCCGCTCCCACGATGACTGCACTGCGCCAACCCATCATGAACAGAATGACGACCATCACAGACGCTGCTCCGATCAGCAGGTTGTTACGCAGGCTGGTCAGGCGCTCCGTGACGTACCCGTCTTGGCTGAAGATCTCAACCATCCGAATTCCGTGCGATAAGCGACTGCCGAATTTTTCGGTGACTTGTTGAGACTTTTTGTTCCACCAGTCAATGCGTTCGTTCGAGCGAATCAGGCAGGCGAGCACGATCGCTGGCTTGCCTTCAACGGTCGCCAATTCGGAAGGCGGCAGAGCGATTCCGCGCTGCACATTTGCGATCTCACCCAGAGAAACGATATTTCCGTTGTCGGATGCCTGAATGGGGATCGACGAAATTCGCCCCACGGAATCTAGTTCGCCCGACACTTCGATCAGCAGATCCGCGTGATCACCGCGCAACAGACCCGCAGAAAACCGCGAGTCGCTGGCTTGAATCAGTTGGCTCACGGAGGTGGCAGACAGTCCCAGTGATGCCAGTTGGTCCGGCTGAACTTCGACCGTGATTTCTTCGTCGGGGTCACCGAAGATATCGACGTCTTTGGTTCCGGGCACAGCCAGCAGCAACTCACGCAAATCTTCGGCCTGACGCCGCACAATCGCCTGTCCCGCCGCTGGAAACGGATCGGCTCCGTCTGATCCTGACATCGCGCCAGCCGGAGTGGGCGGATCCCAAATCAGTGCGATGAGGCGTGTATAGGCCGTGACTTCGATGCGTTCGAATTTCGGCCGCGATGCGTTGGCGGGTAATGTGGCTTCCGCATCAGCCACTCGATCTCTAATTCTGGACCACACAGTTGGCGCTTCGTCAGCGTAGATGTCGTCGCGGAGTTCGACGGTGATCGTTGAAAATCCGGATCTGGAATTGCTGCGCAGCTCCTTAATTTCCGCGATCTCGCGCAGTTCATCCTCAATGGGTTCCGTGACTAGCGATTCCACCAATTCCGCATCAGCGCCGGGCAGGCTGGTCAGGATGAACGCGGCTCGTTCCGTCAGCAATGGATCTTCCATGCGTGGCAGAATGATGTAGCTGGATAATCCGGCCACGACAATCAGGCCGATCGTGAGTAGCGTGAGTCGTGGGTTGCGTAGAAATAGCGTGGCCATGAATTAGTCTTTCGTGACAATGGAAGACACATCCGTCACGCGTTGCCCGGGGACAATGCGGTGGACTCCCTCTGTCACGATTCTTTCTCCAGCATAGATCGCGCCCCGGACAACGGCCGTTTCGCCGTCTGTATGAATGACTTCCACCGCGCGAACGGCAATTGTTGTGTGCGCTGGATCCTCGTCGGCAGGTTCCACGATATACGCAGACCATAATCCGCGCGAGCCGGATGCCAGTGCTGTCAATGGGATGCGAAATCCTGTGATGGATTTCGTTTCCGAGAAAGCGAGTCGGATGAGCGAACCATCAGCCAGTCCGCTAGTTTCAGCGTTGTCGATATCAATGACGACTGTTTGAGTTCGTGTGGTTGGATCGATCTGAGCAATGATATCTCGAATATGTCCCGTGACTTCCGTTCGATCGGCCGTCATGACAACGTAGGATTCACGATTTAAGCTGTTGATGAATTCTGCGGGGACGCCGATTCGGGCTTCCAGTTTGCTTGTTTCTAGTAATTCCAACACCGGTTGCTGTGGGCTGAGCATGTCGCCTTCATCGGCGTAACGTTTCACGATTGTGCCGGAAAATGGTGCCTTTAAATCGCTGTCGAAGATATCGATTTCCAGCTGTTGCAGTTGTGCCTGCAGTCCGTCGACGACGGCTTTTTGGGCGTCAATTTGTTCTGGGCGAGTCCCGGAAATCAGCTCATCACGTTTACGGGCAATGGCATCCTGTTTTGCCACGGTCGCTTTCCATGCGAGTCGGACTTCATCCAGAGCTTGCTCGCTGGTGGCTCGTCGGTCGAACAGTCCTTGTGTCCGGTCGTAAGTCGCCTTTGATAGCTCAACGTCTGCAGAAAGTGCGGCTAATTCAGCTTTTATCGCGGCGATTACTTCTGAGCGTGGACCCGCTTGCAGCTCCTTCAGGACAGCGTCCTGCTGCCGAATTTCGGCTTCGAGTTCACCAACGCGAGCCTGTAACTGGCGTTGGTCGATCGCAGCCAGTGTCTGTTCTTGGACGACTTTCTGCCCTTCATCGGACAGCACCTGAATCAACCGCGCCGGTCGTTCGAAGGCCAGTTTTGTTCTGCGGGCTGCGCGTACGGTTCCCGTAAACTGCCGATCTCGATCGATCGAATGGATTGGCTCCAAGCGAACTGTTCTGACCGGCAACGCGTCGCGTTCAGCGGTGGCTGATTCATCAAGTTGTGTTCCGGAAGTGGAAGCCAGCCATGAACCGGTGACGCCCAGTAGCGTCAGCAGTAGAAAACCTGTGGCGATCAATTTCATAAGAAGGCTCCTACCAATCCTGCTTTAATCGAGAGAATTCTTCTGAGAAAACGTCGGTCATGAACTGTTCCATCATCTGGTCATAGTCAAGATCTTTGCGTAGTGGAGTCCATCCGAAACCATCGATCATGCCGTGTATGTTGAGTCGAATAGCGGGGAATGGAGCTGAGATTCCCAGTTCTTTTACGGCGTCGCTGGTGGCGATGATTGAATAAGCGCCTTCTGTCATCGACCACAATCCGAACACTAATGCTTCGGGCGTCATGTCTTCGGGTAAGGTGACGTGTGATTGAGCGATTCCGTCGCGCACGATTCCGGCGACAATGCCCACACACTGCATTTGGCATGTCTTGACCAACGATCGTCGTTCTTCGGTCGTCTTGTCCCAAATGGAATCTGATTTCACGATCTGTTCCACTCGGAAATGATCGGGATACAGTCTCACAAACAATTCCGCTGCAACACCAATGGCAGCCAATCGGACTCTGGGAACTCCCCGATACGCTGCCGCTCGCTGAAACATGGTTCGTCGCCGTTCCATGGTTTCGATCAGCAGTGCCAGAATGATTTCTTCTTTGCACTTGAAGTGGTTGTAGATGGTGCCTCGAGAAACTCCCAATTCCACCGCCAGCGAGTCCAGTCCCAAACCGTGGTATCCCCCGGTCAGCAACATCTTTCGTGCCAGTTCCAAAATGCGGAGCTCGCGATCGTGCATCGCTTGCTTTTTGACTGTTCGTGTGTTCATTCCAACCGTTTTATTGACATCTTGTCAAGATTCAATCAGTTTTCTGGCAGATCGTCAGAAATGTCACCAGAACGGCTGGGTGTGGCGATCGAGGTGATGCGCTACCCAAAGTGCAGACACGATGCTAAAAACCCGGCTGTAAATGTAGGAGTCGTGGGTAGTTTGCGACTTGGGTCCGCTTCAGCAGGAATGTTGTGTCAGATGGCAGCGAAGAATAAAAAAACGAAGAAGACGATGGCCTCAGTGGCGGACAAGTTTGCCTGCTATTTGCAGTCCGTGCAGTCGGCGGACCATGAGATCGACATCTTTGATCAGGTGTATAAGGATGCCTACAAACGCAAGCCTGTGACCTTGCGTGAAGATTTTTGCGGCACGTTTTCGGTGTGTTGCGAGTGGGTGAAGTCTGGCAAAGATCGACTGGCGTGGGGCGTCGATTTGTGTCCCGACACGCTGCAGTGGGGGCGAGACAACGTGCTGTCGAAATTGAAACCCGCTCAGGCAGATCGAGTGACGGTGCTGGAGCAGGACGTTCGCGCGGGAAACACTCCGACTGTGGATGTGCTGGCGGCTCAGAATTTTTCTTTCTGGATCTTTAAGACGCGCGCTGAAGTGATCGAGTACTTCAAGGTTGCATTGGCGAATCTTGCGGATGAAGGCGTCATGGTGCTGGATATGATGGGCGGCACGGCCTGCTACGACACAACAATCACGGATAAACGCAAGATCGTGAAGGGCAAGAAGGGGTTTAAGTATCTCTGGGAACAGGCTTACTTTAATCCGGTCAATGCGGACGCCAGCTTCTACATTCACTTCAAGTTCGGCGACGGCAGCACGATGAAACGCGCCTTCGAGTATCACTGGAGATTTTGGACGGTGCCTGAGGTGCGGGAAATGCTGCAGGAAGCTGGCTTCAAGGAAAGTCACGTGTACTTTGAACAGGAAGACGACGACGGCGAAGATACGGGCGTCTGGAAGCGTATGGAGGAAGCTCCGAATAATCCGACTTGGCTGTCCTACGTCGTCGGTCTGAAGTGACACGAGATCGATCAGACGTGAGTTCACGACCGGTGAAGCGGTTGGCTGGCGTCAGGCCGGTTCTGTGACCGGTGGGCAGAATTGGCAGATTGGGATGATCAGTCATTGCAGTCTGCAGCAATTGCCGAACTGCACGTCGAGCAGTCGATGAGGCGTCAGTATGGGAGGGATTTGCGGGTTATTCCGGAAAAACTGAAAACTTCTCATGTTATGGTTATAGCTGTCTTGTCGATCGTGTCGAAAGACCTTTTCAGGACGCATCCACCTTCCAGCGGTGCGTCCGTTGTTGCTGCTAATTCTGAAAAGTCCAAAAGGAAAGATAAAGATGCGAACGCACACACTGTTGACCAAATGTGCAAGTATAGCGGTGTGCTTTGGAGTACTACTGTCGGGGCCGGTGATGGCTGGGACACAAGGAATCATCAAAGACGTCGAACTCACCAGCAATGGTGTCCTCTACGGTCAGATTTCAACATCGCAGGGGAAGGTCGTCCCCAACGCTGTTGTTCAGCTGAAGCACCAAGGAGCACCTGTGGCCACCGCAAAGAGTAACGCTGAAGGTCGCTTTGCGATCTCAGGCGTCAGAGGCGGTGCTCATGAAGTTGTTGTCGGTGCGATTCACAGTCCTGTCCGCTTGTGGTCCGCTGGTGCGGCTCCCAAGGGAGCGATGAAAGGGATCGTGGTTGCCGCAGAAGAAACCATTATTCGCGGCCAGAGTTCTTACTGCGATCAATGCCCGCCGGGCGGATCTTGCAACGCCTGTATGTCGGGCGGCGGCGGTGCAGTTTCCAATGCCGGTTTCGGTATGCTAGATGTCATCACGCTGGCGACCGTGGGTGCTGCCGTCGGAGCATTGGTGATCGGAATTGATAACAATAACAAGCTGGACGATTTGCAGCGAGCACACCCTGCCAGCCCTTAATTCGAAACACTCGAAACAGAACCAGCAACCACGATCTCAGACGCGGTTTGCTGCAGTAGCAACAATAAAGGCTACGACTGCATTGGGCAGTCGTAGCCTTTTTACGTTTGGAGTCTGTTTTTTGTCGCGTTGTTGCCGCTCTACAGAGCACCTTCGCCAGTCAGCACGACTTTGACTGTCCGGAACAGGATTTTCAGGTCGTTCCGCAAGCAACAATTTTGCAGATACAGCAGGTCGTAGCCCACTTTGCGGCGGAAGCCTTCGATCTCATTGTCGTAGCCGTTCACGACTTGAGCGATGCCTGTGATGCCTGGTTTTAAGCCCAGTCGATCGACGTAGTTTGGAATGTCGCCCGACAGTTTCTCCATGAACACAGGGCGTTCCGGCCGCGGACCGACCATGGACATGTCGCCTTTGAGCACGTTCCACAGTTGCGTGAGTTCGTCGATTCTGGTGCGTCTGAGAAACTTACCAACCAGCGTGACACGAGGATCGCTCTTCTGTGCGAATTGAGCTCCTTTATTTTCAGCATCGTGACGCATCGTGCGGAATTTGTACATCGTGAACGGCAGGCCGTAATTGCTTTCTTCGCGGCGATCGTTACCTGTTCCGCGTCGTTCTTCACATCCGTTTGGCACTTGGCCGGGAGGCGTTCGGCGGTCGTTGTTCGACTGTTTTCGGAGGTTCAATCCGACGCGGGTCTGCGAGTAGATGATTTTGCCGGGAGACGTCAATTTCACCAAGATCGCTGCCAAAATCATAATTGGCGAACACAGCACCAGCATCGAAGATGCAATGATGATGTCTGCCGCTCTTTTGGCAAACCGCGTTGGCAATGGCAGGCAGGTCAGATTGGTGCGCGGCCGGGTCAGGCTGAGTTTTGTCAGCCAGCCGGTCTTCGGCAATTCGTCTGCATAGGATTCGACAATATCCGAAAGATTCGGGCGTGGTGCCTGTCTGACAATCGGACGTTGTTCGAGCAAGGTTGTTGAACTCATGTGCG
Organism: Fuerstiella sp.; assembly: GCA_041688835.1. GTDB lineage: Bacteria > Planctomycetota > Planctomycetia > Planctomycetales > Planctomycetaceae > Fuerstiella. The sequence goes on along the minus strand of JBDNHJ010000107.1, from coordinate 31,533 downwards.
TTTACGAATCTATGGGCCGAGAGAGTTTTCGGAAGATAGGATGTTTTCGGAAGCATAACCCCGCAGCGGAAGCCTTGGGACTGCTGACCATTAAGATCCATTCTTCGTGTGGCAAAATAAATTCGAATCGGTTGGTAACAACACGAGGTTCATTTTTGACAACATGGCAGTCCACATATCCGTTATAAATGCTAGAACTGCGAAGGCCCGTTCAGCGGCACTACAGTGTGGCCATTGTGTCGGTGGCTGCCTGCAGCGTCTCTTGAATGAGTTCTGGTGTGTGAGTGGCGGAGACAAACAGGGCTTCGAACTGACTGCACGGCAGATAGATGCCTCGATCCAGCATGCCATGAAACCACTTCGAGAAACGTGCTGTGTCTGCAGCGGTCGCCGAGTTCAGGTCGGTTACCGGAGACTCACTGAAGAACAGGGTTAGCATACTGCCGACACGATTGACCTGCACGGGGATGCCCGCTGCTTGTCCGGCTGCCAGCAGACCGTCTGCTAGTTGACCGGCCACTGTTTCGAGTTTGTCGTAGGGGTTGGTGTCAACCAGTTGGCGCAACGTTGCCAGCCCACTGGCCATGGCCACGGGATTGCCAGACAGAGTTCCCGCCTGATAAACCGAACCCACAGGTGACACGGCATCCATGATGTCTGCTCGGCCACCGTAGGCTCCCACAGGCATGCCGCCGCCGAGAATCTTGCCGAGTGTTGTGAGGTCCGGAGTGATGTTGAATCGCCCCTGCGCACAGTTGAGGCCGACTCGAAAACCGGTCATGACTTCGTCAAAAATCAGCACGGTGGAATGGCTGGTACACAACGAACGCAGCGTCGTCAGGAATTCGTCCGAAGGAATGACGCAACCCATGTTGCCGCACACGGGTTCGATAATCACGGCTGCCAGCTTGTCGCCCTGCTCTGCAAAAATTTGCTGCAACGCACTCACGTCGTTGTAGGGCAGAACAAAGGTGTCGGCCGTGCAACCGGCGGGCACGCCTGGGCTGGATGGTGTGCCGAGCGTCAGGGCAGCGCTGCCAGCTTGAACCAGCAGGCTGTCGACATGGCCGTGATAGCATCCCGCGAATTTCACGATCACATTGCGACCTGTAAAGCCGCGCGCCAGTCGAATGGCGGACATGGTGGCTTCCGTTCCGGAATTCACCATCCGCACCTTTTCGACAGACGGCACGAGTTCGATGACTAGCTCGGCCAAATCCGATTCGGCGATCGTTGGCGCCCCGAAGCTGGTGCCTGTTTCCAACGCTGCCTGAATGGCGGCGATCACGGCGGGATTTCGGTGGCCTAGGATATGAGGCCCCCAAGATCCGATGTAGTCGATGTACCGATTGCCATCGACATCAAACAGATGCGGTCCTTGGCCGCGCTGGATGAACGGCGGAGTACCGCCCACAGCTCCGAAGGCGCGCGCGGGGCTGTTGACGCCACCGGGAATGCACTTCAAGGCGCGGGCGAACTGGACTTCACTTTCCGGACGGTGGGATGTTGTGGTCATAGAACTTTGCGGTGAAAAATGTGAGGAAGTGAAATTGTTTCACTAGTTTTCGAACTCGATGACCTTCAGGCCTTCTTTGGCGGCCAGTTCGTCGATGATGCTGCTGTCGATGTTTGTGTTGGCGACGTTGATCTCTTTCAGATTCGGCAGCTGAGACAATTGCTGGAAGCCGTCGTCTGTCAATTGAGTCCCGGCCAGATTTAACTTCTTCAGCTTAGTCATCTTCAGCAAAGTGGGTACCGAAGCATCGGTGACTCGACTGGCTTTCAGGTCGAGTTCTTCGACGTTGACGAGGTCGCCGAATGCGTTGAATGCTTCGTCGTTGAGTTTGGTTTCCCAGAAGCCTAGGTAGGTGAGATTCGTTAGTTTGCCGATGTGCTGCATGCCCTTCGGGCTGGCAATGCGGCATTCGCTGATGTCGAGGTAGTTGACTGCGGGCAGGTTGGAAATGATTTCGAGTCCCGCGTCGTCCAGTGATGTGTCGCGAAGTTCTAGGCGTTGCATTGCGGTGAGCTTGGCGATATGGGCGAGACCTTCGCCGGTAACGTCAGCGCCGCGGATTCGCAGGCGTTTGAGTTTATTCAGATTCGCTAGGTTGGCCATGCCGACGTCTGTGATCTTTGTGTAGTCCAGTTGGATGCCTTCCAGAGTTGGGATCTTTCCCAGCACGGTCATCGATTCGTCACTAATGGACGTGCAGTAGTTGAGGTTGATGTTCTTCAGCGGTAATTTGCCCAGAGAGGCGACTCCGGCGTCCGTGACTTTTGATTTTTCCAGCTGAATGTCCGTCAGAGTTTTCAGGCCAGAAAAATGTTTGACTCCCTCGTCCGTCGTATTGCTGTTCCGCAGATCGATGGCGCGAATTTTCGGCAGCTTGCTCAGCACGGCCAGACCGGGATCCGTGAGGCCCGTGCGTCGCAGGCCCAGTACTTGAAGGTTAGGCAGCATGGCGACTGTCTTCAGCGTTTCGTCGGTGATGGCCGAGTCGCTGAGGTCGAGGTGTGTTAGGTTGGGTAGCTGTGCCAGAACTTCCAGCCCCTTGTCGGACATGCCCGGCCCAGATAGCCCGATCTTCTTGAGGTTTGGCAGGCCAGACAGTTGACTCAGAGTGGCGGAAATATCTTCACCCGCATTCATCGATGCTTCGACAACGAGGCCCGATTGGTCTGTGGTCAGAATGAAGCCGGCGTCCGTCAGCCCCTGCACGGCGGTTTCGTCATCCGGCACGGTTGGCGGGGCGTCCGCCTTGGGCGCAGCGGCCGGTGGTGCTGGAGTTTGTTGCTGGCAGCCGTTTAGCATCAGGACGGTGGACAACAGTACGATTCTGAGTCGGAGCTGGGGCATTCGAGTCTCTGCGAGAATTTTAGTGAAAAGGGGATGATTCCTGCTTAATGTGTGGGCGTAAGCTGGTCAGCGATTTGATTCTCCCACGGTTTCCTGACGTGAGGTTACGGACCCGATGTCGAATTGGCAACGACCTTGGCTTGAGGTTTCCGGCAATCTCTGCCGTTTGATTGCTGTTTTCTCACGTGTTGTTTATTGTAGAAACGTGAAAGCCATTGGAAATGGTCTGAAATCCACTGTTTGTTAGTCGTGGCACAGTCGTCGCGGCTGCCCCATCACAATCCTGAATCCTGCCTGAGGTGAGAATTACATGTCAAAGAATACGAGTCGTCGAAACTTTATGGGACAAACGGCCGCAATGAGTGCGGCTTTATGGGTTGGTGGTCAGACACCAATCAAAGCGAACACGTCTGCCCTGCAGTCTTTAAGTGCGGGCTGCATTGGTGTCGGAGGAAAAGGGGGCAGTGACACCAGTCATATTGCTGAACAGAGTGTGGCGATCGTCGGGCTGTGTGATGTTGACGGCGGAACTCTGACCAAGAAAGGCCGCGAATTTTCGGATGCCAAGCAGTACACCGACTATCGGGAAATGCTGGACGACCTCGGCGACAAAATCGACATCGTGACTGTCAGTACGCCCGACCATAATCATGCGGCTGCGGCCATTAAAGCCATGAAGATGGGCAAGCATGTGTATTGCCAAAAGCCGCTGACTTGGTCGATTCACGAAGCTCGCAAAATGCGCGAGGCCGCCGAAGAAACCGGCGTTGTGACTCAAATGGGCAACCAAGGAACTTCAGAAAACGGTCTGCGTGAGGCTGTGGAAGTGATTCAGTCGGGTGCCATCGGCGATGTCTCCGAAGTTCATATCTGGTCCAACCGCCCCGTGTGGCCGCAAGGACTGGGCCGTCCGGAAGGCGAAGACCCCATCCCTGAAAACCTGAACTGGGATGCATGGATCGGACCAGCTCCGATGCGTCCCTTCAAAAAGGGCGTGTACCACGGTTTCAACTGGCGTGGTTGGGCCGATTTCGGCACGGGGGCTCTGGGCGACATGGCGTGTCACACGACAAACATGCCTGTCATGGCATTGAAACTGTGGGATCCGATTGCCGTTTCTGCTGTCAAAAATCCGGGCCTCTTTGAAGGCGAAACCTACCCGGCCAGCTCCAGCCTGGCGTTTGAGTTTCCTGAACGTGAAGGCCTGCCGCCTTGTAAGTTCTATTGGTATGACGGCGGCAACCTGCCAGAAGATTCGCTGATCAATCAGCTGCCAGCGTCGTTCCAGAAGAAAATTCAGGAGCAACGCGAAGGCGGTCGCAAGACCAGTGGGGCCGTTCTTGTGGGCAGCAAAGGCTTGCTGTTTTCTCCGGATGACTACGGTGCGAAGTACTTTTTGCTGCCGGAAGACAATTACAAAGATTACCAAAAGCCAGAGCAACGGTTGCCTCGCATTCCATTCGTGGGTGGTGGCGACGAACGGCAGAAGTGGGAATTCGTGCAGACCTGCAAAGGCGAATACGAACCAGGCACGATGTCGAACTTCAGCTATGCTGGCCGTCTGACAGAAACGATTCTGGTTGGCAACTTGGCCATTCGATCGCCTGAAGGCAGTCGCATTGAATGGGATGCGAAGAATTTGAAGAGTACCAACATGCCTGAAGTGAACCAGTACGTTCATCGTGAATATCGCGAAGGCTGGACGCTGGGGTAAACCACATCGACTGAGTTCACGGTACATGCCGTGGGTTTCCACCGAAGTCGACCTCTTAATTGGACAGCGTTAGTTGATTCGATCGATGAGGGAAAACGCAGGTCGAATCGAAGCTCCCTTCTCCCCCGAGGGGGAGAAGGTGGCCGAAGGCCGGATGAGGGGGCCTTGGGGAGTTAATTGCCCCGAAAGGCAAATCACAGCTGAACGAAAGACCCCTCACCCTAACCCCCTCCCCTAAAAAAGGGGAGAGGGGACAAGCACAGCAAATGCTCGCTCTGCGGGCAAAAGTGGCTGTTAAGGACGTGCAATAGCTGCCGAAGAGGAATGTCTTCGGCAGCTTTCTTTTTGCGCGGCGAGCCGCCGATTGCCTAGAAATGGGGTGTGTTTGCCGTAAGTGATGGCCTGTGTTGTGGTTATCGACAATCGTGCAGATCGGTAAATTCCGAAAGATCCGCATAACCGTCATATTTTAACTCAACCCGCACCCCCATGTTTTCCGATCGAAGAGACTAACCGTTAGTGCTAATGCTATCGGTCCAGTCTGCCTATTCGGATCGATCGGAACAACCGATGAAAACGAAGCGTACTTTTGCGTCTCTTTGCCTTGCCCTCAGCTGTTGCGCGTTGATCGCCGCATCCAACGTGTCCGTTGGTGGTGATCAAGCCGGGGTTGTGCGTCTGACGTCCGGCCAGGAGCAATTTGCTCCTCCGGTGCCGCCAGCTAACGACCCGTTTTCGGGCCAACCTATGCCGGATTCGGGTTTCCAAGAAGCGTATGGTCAGGGTTCGCCCCCGATGTACGCCGAGCAAGGGGCACCGTTCTATGAGCCGATGGCGGAAGGCTATCCGATGGAATCGGGTATGCCGATGATGGCGCAAGACTTCTCGCCGTACTTTCAGAGCAGTGGTGTGACAGAAGCACCCGTTCTGGGACGTCGTCCGCAGGACAATCCGTTGTTCGGACCTCAGCTGATGTTCGAAACCAACATCGACAATGGTTTGGGCTTCAATGAGGCCTACCATCGTGCCAATGCCCGACTTCCGTATCACGTCGTGCCTGGAAGTTCAGTGCTGATCGGCGACCTGTCGGCGTCTTTGACCAACAACGGAACCGACCTGTACAACTTTGGTGTGGTGTGGCGTAACTACGACGCCATGCGAAATCGCGTGTTCGGCTGGAACGCTTTCTTCGATGTCGATGATGGTCGTGGCAATGCTACTTGGAAGCGTGTTGGTGTGGGTGTTGAATCGTTGGGCAAGTACATCGACTTCCGAGCGAACGGATATTTTGTGCAGGGCGAAGACTCGCGACTGCTGACCGATTCACTGGTTGGCGACTTGGCGTTGGCTGGCAACAACATCTTTCGTGTTCGCAATCAGACTCGCGACAACGCGTATTCTGGTGCTGATGTCGAAGTGGGTGGGCCGCTGCCATTTCTTGGCCGTCGCGGAATCAATTCGTACATCGGCGGCTACTATCTCGACAATGATATGGGACACGAAACGGTTGGGTTTTCCAGTCGAATCGAAGCTCTTGTCACCGAATCAGCCTCGGTCAATGTGCACTATACCAATGACGATACGTTCGGCGTGAACGGCTGGGTAAGTATTGCGTACACCATTCCGAATTACGGTGAGCGAAAGATCTTTCAGCCGAGAAACGTGCGTGATCGTCTGGCTGATCCTGTGGTGCGAAGCAGTCGAATTCATTCGAACATTGACATGATCAACGTCCCTGTCGCGGCGATCAACGACAAGACTGGGAATCCTTTTAATATCGTCTACGTGGATCCGAACGCAGCCGCGATCGGAACAGGCACATTCGAAAGTCCATACAGCACATTGCAGCTGGCTGCGAACAACAACAACGCCGCCATCGATATTATCCGAGTGGCTCCGAACGCAGATGATTCCGGCACCAACCTGACGGTGAATGGTGGACTGCCGCTGTTTGAGTGTCAGACGCTGCTGTCTTCCGTGCAAGACTACACTCTGTTCGTTGAAAACAATGTGCCGTTCATGATTCCGGGAACGACCACGGACACAAATCTCGGCCCACTGATTTCGAATCCCACGATGGGCGTGGGTGACAGTGTTGTGCAGGTGACAAATAGCAATACGGTTTGGGGCATGCGAATCGACGGTGCCAATGCTGCCGGCACAGTCTTCGGCACAGGTATTTCGAACGCTCTGCCGCTGGAAGACATCAATATCAGCCGCAACGTGTTCACGAACTACAGAGACGCGGTTGATCTGCAGAATGTGTCTGGCGCAGTGGTGATGGAAGACAACACAGCCACCGGGCTGTCTGGTGCATCTGAATCTGGGCTGGTATTGACGACATCGACAGGCTCGCTCACGAATCTGCTGATTCGAAACAACCGGGTGAACAACAGCCAGTTCACGGATGAGACCGGGAGCACGAACAACACCGCGATCATCGAAGCCACAACTGTGGGGATTAGTGTGACGGCGAATTCCGGCGCTACGATTAACGCTGATGATCCTGACGGATTTGGCGGGAATGGCATGACAGGGATTCTTGACAACGTCGTTTCCAACAGCGGTGACGGAATTGTGGTGACTGCTCTGGCAAATTCCACCGTGAATGTGGTGGCCGAAAACAACGTATCCTTCGGGAATGCCCGCAACGGATTCATTGCTCGAGCTGATGGAGCGGGTAGCAGATTCAATCTGTATAGCCTGCGAAACAACCGCTTCGGCGGTGAGGATCGCAACGGCGACGGCAGGCTCGACTCGAGCGAAGACTTGAACGGCAATGGTGTCCTCGACTTAGGAGAAGACCTCAATGGAGATGGAATCCTGAATCCTTCTGAAGACGCGAACGGAAACGGCATTCTCGATCCTGGCGAAGATCTCGATGGCGACGGCGTCCTTGACCCAGGTGAGGACCGGAACGGCGATGGAATTCTGGCCGCCAGCGAAGACGTGAACAACAACGGCATCTTGGATGCCACGGAAGATCTCGATGGCAATGGTCTGTTGGCTCTCGGAAACGGTGAAAACGGTGCGTTCCTGCACTACCGGAACGGCGGCAGCTTTTTTGCGGCCACTGAAGACACGAATGAGGATGCGAACCTCAATGGCTTCCTTGATCTAGGCGAAGATCTCAACCTGAACGGCATCCTTGATGTTGCCAATGGCGTCTTAAACGACGCTGAAGCTCTCAATACAAATGGTCGACTCGACCAAGGAATTGTGTCAAACCTATTTTCGAACAACGGAAATGTGGGCTTGTGCATCTTCGGCGAAGGTTCCGGAACGGGGACATTTACAATTGGGGGCTTGTCGGAAAGCTTGGGCAATATTTCCCGAAACAACAGTGGCTCGGGCATCGCCATCGATCTGCGTGACACGGCAGTGGCCCAAGTCGATTCCATGTTCAACCGTGTCGAAAACTCAGCGTTTGTGGGGACGTATTCGACCACGGTGCAGGCAGCATTCGACATGACTGGCGATACATTCGGCTCCTCGGCGTTTCTTGATAACCAATCGGCGTCAGCCGATATCTTGGACTTCACTTGGAATCTCGACCTTGCGGCCGGAATTCAGGACTTCGAATTCGACACCACCTCGCCGATCCTTAGACCACCGGGCAACCCATTCCTGCCGCAAAACGGCACGGAAAACACAACCGGGCTGATCGCCGTCAATGGTTTTGGCGTGCCTCCCTACGACAATACCAATGGGTTACTGACGAATCTCGATCGTAACCAGCGGTTGACGCTGAGTTTCGTCAACGACGCGGCAGGCTTGGGTGGCTTCGACTCTATCGATCAGTTGGAATGGGTTCAGGATATCGACCGAGTGTCCTTCACTGCCGATACTTTCCCGGATGACACCGTGATCGCCAACGAACTCGCTGGCACGACAGCGGTTCTACGGTTTCGCGATGACTTCACCGGGATCGGCGTTCAGAGTACTCGAACGGTTCTGGGCACGATGGTCCAGTCCCCTACCGATCCGGCCGCCTTGCAGTTGCGAATCAGCCAGACGTTTACTGCACCGCAATTCAATCCTGATCCACGCGTTACCGGTGACGGAATTCGCATCAACATGACTGGTTCAAGCAAGATCACCTCGCTGACCTCAATCAACGACACGATTCTGCAAAACAAAGGCGACGGGTTTTCCGTTGTGGCGAACGGAAGTTCCACGGTCGAAGCACTCACGGTTCAAGGTGCATTGATTGCACAGAGTGCGGGGCGTGGACTTAACATTGAGGCACTTGACTCGGCCATCATTACCGCAAACTCAACCATCGGCGGATATGACACGCGGACTCTCGGTCGGAATATCATCGGCGACCTGTCGTTCTCTGAAGGAAACACGATCCGGCAAAACCGTTCCGATGGCGTGCGATTCTTGGCTGCCGACAGTGGCGTGATCAATGCCAACCTGATCAACAACACGATCGAAGAAAATCTCGGCAACGGAGCGTCCCTTGTCGTTGACGGCGGCGGAACGTTGAACTTCGGGAATGCCGCGAACAATGAACTCATCTCCCGGAATACGATCCGTGCCAATAGTGGGGCTGGAATTCGGCTCACGAGTGAGGTTGAAGCGGGCAAGACAGGTTTGATTGATGCGTTCGTCCGGAACAACCGTATTACTGAGAACGAAGGTGGCGGTATCGTCTCTGCTGCCTTTGGGCCAAGCCAGAGCAATCTCATCAACCTTTCCGTCGGCGGAACGGATGCTGATTCAAACGTGATCAATCAGAACTCAGTTGTCGGCGTTGGCTACAGGGTGGCCGGAAACGCATCCGGCGTCGTAAACATTGCTAACTCGACAATCACGAATACCAACGGCGACGGAATTGCCTTGGGACGAAGCGACTCCGCACTCCTGACAGCAAACATTAATGATGTTTCATCGATTGGAAATTCTGGAGACGGTCTCGATGTGGACGTTCAAGGAAATGACAGGAACGATCCAAATCAACCAATGACAGGTACTGTTAACACCGTTGACTGGACTAACAATAACTTCAGTAACAACGGACAAAACGGAGCTCGGTTCCGAGTTCGCGGCGACGCTCAATTGATTGCCGATGGTACCAATAACGTGGTTAGTAACAATGCACTGAACGGGATCTTGGTGCAGACTTCAGAAACTGCATCCTTCGGCGATCCAACGGTGGGACTGCCACCGGGACGACGAGTGATCTTTGATGGCACAATTGCCAACGGCAATGGTCAGGATGGTCTGAATATCTTGGCCACGGAACAATCGCGAGCGATGGTTCAGGTGACCAGCAATCGAATTCCGGCCAGCACGGCCGCCCATGCTGCTCTGAACACCAACGGTGACTCTTCGTTCAGCAATAACGGTCGCGACGGAATTCGGATCGAAACCACGGGGGGCCGTTCAGATATTGATATCACGGCTGGAAGTGGTTCAACAACGATCGCTGGCAACGGTACCGTGGCTGGTGGCAACGGAATTCGCTGGGATTCCAGCGGAACATCGGATGCAACGGTGCGTGTGACACGGACTTCAATCATCGGGAACATCGCAGGTGCCACAGAAGACTTGGCGTTGAACGGCAATGGCGTGCTTGATCCTGGTGAAGATATCAACCGCAACGGAATTCTGGACGGCAATGTTCGATCAGGAACATTCGTTGGTGGAGAAGACGGAAACGACGACGTGGATGTTGAGGATGGAGACGGGATTCAGTTCAACGTCTTTGGCACAGCCACGTCAACGCTGGTTGTGGGCGGCATTGGTGACGGCAACCTGATTCAAAATAATCAGGACGACGGCATCGCGATCTCTGCAACCGGTCAAGATCTCAACATTTCGCGACCGGTGATCGCCATCGTCGGCAACACGATCGGTGGAGAAAACGACGGCATTCAGGCGGGCAATGGTGGAGACGGAGTTAGCCTGAATATTCTGGGTGGCACGGATGACGTACTTCGAATCGGTGCCGACCCCGGTAGTATCGACACCGACCTCAACGGCGGCGTTTCATTCAGCAATGGGCTGACAGAAGCCGGCCCAATCGTCCAGTTGACGATGACTGACAACTTAGTTAGCAACAACACACAACGCGGTGTGAACCTGCTGTTGCACGGTGCTGCTGGCGACCGAGACCGTGAATCCGGTCTAGCTAACTTCGATCCAGTGCGGATCACCATGACCGGCAATACGATTGTTTCGAACGGGACTGAAGGGATCTTCTTCCGAGGAGATTCGAACATGAATCAGGGACGGCTGACCTATCTGGCGAACTTCCCATTCCCCGATCCACCGTTCAACCCAGCAGATGATCGCCCACGAACGTTTGCGAACTACGACCCGAATCAGATCGAATTCCTGTCTGACAACTTCGGCAGTGTGAATGGCAACACAGCGTTCTCAAGTGAAGCACCAGACGGGGCCGTTGGTTATCTGAATCTCAGAACCGTACAGAACACGTTCCTGACGCTGGTTGGGAACACTGTTCAGAATAACGGCGTGGGCACAGTGACTGGTGAAGGTTTGGTGTTGGCTGTTGGAACGGGGTCTTACCTTGCTGCGGATGTTCGAAACAACATCTTTGGCGGAAACTTGGAAGAAGATATCAGGACAGAATCCTTCCTGTCTGCTGGCAATACCTATGCCTCAGTGGACGATGCCGGAGATTCGAATCTGGATGCGATCTATCACGATGACTCCGCTCAACTAGACATGCGTTTCCTTGGAAACAGTGGAAACCAGATCCTGCTGACATCTGATGGAGCGACTTACACGAATGGTGATAGTCTGAAGCAGATCACTCAGGGAGTCATTGGTGTTCTGGATCGTGACGCAGCGTTCTTCCAGGTCGATGACGGTGGCAACTTGGACAATCCGAACAACACGTTCATCAACTTCGGGATCACGCAGGACATTGATGGAGCGTTCATTGGTGGTCGCTTCAACCTGCGAGGTGCTGCTGATCCACTGTTCCCGAACATTGGCTTCGCACCATTCCTGCCATAAGCTGTTAAAAGGCTGCCGACGGGATAACTGCTAACACGAATCAGGGCCGGTGGATTTCCACCGGCCCTGTTTTCGTTTGACGGGTGGAGATTCATCCGGTCGGAATGGGAACTCCCGGACCTCTTAATCTGCATGTGAAACAGCATGACACACTGATGATGTTTGACCCGACTCGTAGAGAAGGCTTTTTAGCCACCTGCACTTTGTGCAGGTGGCCTTCTCTATGAGTCGGGTTAAACGTTCGGGTTAAACGTTTGGAATCTCATTCATCGCGGCGTTCGAACTGCACGGCTTCCCGATTCGGATAGCTCGACATCATCTGGATGGCTGGACACCTTCACAGGACGACGCGCGGGTAATTGGAAATGTTCATCGGCTAAAACGCATCGATCGCAGGTGGCAGGCCAGTGTCTGCCACTGGCGTGGATTGCGACACGGACGTGACTGGCGTGGATGTTTTGACTGGAGGCTGCGATTCTGCGAAGGCTGGATCAGGCATTGGTGCTGATTGTGTCGCTGACCCCGGATTGGTCGCTGGCGATGTGATCACTTCTCCAGATCCCAGCCCGAATCCCATCGGCATCGGCATGTGTGGCATTCCTGCCGCCGGATGAAACGCTTGTTGAGCAACCATTGGCGGCTGGCCATAAGGTTGTTGCAGGCCGGGTTGAGGCGGGTAGGCCATCTGCTGCTGGAAAGGTTGTGGTTGATACGCAAACTGTGGCTGAGCAACCATCGGCATTCCTGAATTGTTGAAGGCCATTTGCGACTGTGGAATTGAGTGAGGATGCACGCCTCGCGCCATGGCGATTTCGCCCATGGGATGATTCGGGCCAGCGGCGGCTGCAGCGACTGCCAGGCGCGACTGCACTTCTGGCTGGTCGAAGTTTGATCGCAGCGATTCCTGATACATGGCGATGGCCTGATTTGTCTGCCCCGAATCTTGATAGTACTGACCCAGATGAGCCAACGCGGTGGAGTGGTTCGGGTTCACCTTCAACGCTGTTTGCAGCGTCTGAGCGGCGGCTTCGTGCTGCCCCATTTCTCGCTGCACCCACGCCATTTCCACATGCGACTCGGCGATGTACGGCTGAGTGCCCGCCCACGTAGCAACCAGCTGTTGAGCTTCCTGTCCGCGTCCCTGGTTCAGCATCAATTCTGCCAGACCGTGATACGATGGCTGATGAGACGGAGCGGTCGTTAACGCTTGGCGGAACAACTGTTCTGCCGTGCCCTGATCACCCATTTTTGAGCGAGCTTTGGCGAGGTTGGAAAGGTAGTCGGGGTTGCGCGGGTTGTTGGCCACCGCCGTCTGGAATTCCTCCGCGGCCATGGCATAGTTGCCACGTTCGTAGTAGCTCTGGCCGGAGGCATTCAGAACATAGCCGTTCATGTTGTAGCAACCAGTGATTGCGAACAGGCCGGTACAGACAGTAAAGCCGGACACTCGGCGTAGCCAGTGGAATCGCATAGCATTTGCCTTCCTGAGAAAGGGTGGCAGGTGGAGGGAGTTTGAGAGAGGAGATCCGAAGGCTCGCGGAGGGCGAATCTTTAACGAATCTTTTGAGATAGGTCATTTGAGAGGACGGGCAGAATACGACTGCGCGGAAATTGCTGCAACATGGATCCCGGCGCAATTGGTGCCACTTGGCTAACAAAATACGGGCTTCGGCAGAAGCTGCCGATGGAGATGTCTGCGGTTACGCTTCTGCGCTATGGCCGCGGAGGCCAACGCCGTTGATGGGGGCGGTTAAGAAATTGATATTGACCTAGAATTTATGCTCGTGAAACGATCGCGTTCTTATTCCGACGACCGTCCCCCGCCGATTTCAACAAGCTGTCGATTTCGTGTGGTTTCACGTATCGGCGGCATCCTGCCGCCGCATCAACACCGCATTTTTCGACAGAAAACGGCAGCAAGATGCTGCCGACACGACGAAATCGACAGCTTGTTCATATCGGTGGAGACATGTTTTTGCACTGCGCTGATTGTGCTCTGGAACTGCAGCGCCATCAATCGTGATTTGAAAATCGATTCCGATTCAACAATGATGCCAGCCTGTTTGATATTTGGTCCTTTCCCCTTGGAACTTCGCTATGCATCCGATTTTGAATCGCAACCTGTACTTGGTGAAGGAAAAGGTGGGGATGTTTAAGGCTGCCAACAGCTTTGATATCTTCGATCCTGAGACCGGTGAAGAGATTATCCACTGCCGCGAAGACCGTTTAGGGGTTTTGACGAAGCTGCTGCGATTCAGCGACTGGAAAACACTGACGCCTTTTCACGTGGAATTGAGGACTCCGGCCGGCGAACCGATCCTGAGCGTCCAACGCGGCGTTTCGATCTTTCTGTCGACCGTCAATGTGCTCGACGAACACGACGAACGGGTGGGCGGCTTCAAGCAAAAACTGTTTTCGCTCGGCGGCGCATTCCGCGTGCTCGGGGCCGATGATCAGGAACTGTGCCTGCTGAAAGGCAAGTGGACCAGCTGGGATTTCCGCTTTGTGTCGGGCGGTACAGAATTCGCCAGCGTGAAGAAAAAGTGGGCCGGCCTAGGCCGAGAACTCTTCACATCCGCCGACAACTATGTGCTGCAGATTTCAGAAGAAGTACCACCTGACAATCCCATCCGGCAGCTGATTCTCGGCGCTGTGATGTGCATCGACATGGTGATGAAAGAATGACCTTGATTAGCCGGATGTTGACTGTTCGATCAGGTCTGCTGTTGTCTGGTTCCGTCGTGTTGCTGGCGGCCATCACGACCAATCCGCTGTCCGCCCAGGACGTGGATCGGATTCCGGGCGTGGGGCCGATACAGCATTCGTTCCAGCCGACATGGAACCAAAATTTGCCGTTGGTGGCAATGCAATGCGCGATCGCCGTTTGGATTTTCATCCTTGGATCCTGTTTCGGTAGCTTCCTGAACGTGGTGATCTACCGCTTGCCGGCTGGCATGTCATTAGGAAAGCCCAAGTCGCGGTGTCCGAAATGTGAAACTCCACTGGCTGTGAAAGACAATATTCCGGTCTTCGGCTGGCTGTTGTTGCGCGGCAAGTGCCGTTACTGCAGTCTGCCAATCCCCATGCGGTACCCCAGCATCGAAGCGACCTGTGGCGGCATCCTGTTGGTGATGATGTTTGCGGAACTGTTGACTGGGGCTGCGAACTTGCCGCTGCGCCATCCGGACCACTTTTCTATCAACCCGAATTTCTGGTTGGTGTGGTTTATGAAATGGGACCTGTGCGGAATTTACGTCTATCATTGCTGTCTGCTAATCACCGTGCTGGCTGTCGTGATGATTGGCTATGACGGACATTTTCCGCAAGCAAAACTAACAATCTTTGGCATCGTAGTTGGCGTGATTGCGGGCAGTTTTTCGCACGAGCTGCGACCGGTTTCGGCCCAGTCCTATACGGATGCCGTTAGGGACATGCGCTGGGGGTTCTGGTGGACGGATTCGGTGTTCGATCCCGGAACACGAGTTTGGATCGGAGTGACTTTGATTGGAATTTGCGACAGCGTGGCAGGTCTGTTCGGCGGCCTGCTGACCGGTTGGTTGGTACGGTGGCAAATGTTGAAAGCATCCGCGAACGCTCAGGCGACTTCCATCCGGGCGATCAGCAGTGCCTTGTTGATCACCGGATGTTTTTTGGGCTGGCAGGCGTGTGGCATGTTGGCGGTGGTCACTCTGCCGCTGTTGGCCGGGTGCTGGTTTTGGGATCGATCACGTCCCGAACCACGATTTCAACGGGTGTCTGCCCCGCTCTTCTTTGCCATGTTGTTTGGGTTTCTGTTGTTTTGGAAACAGCTGGATGAAGCTGTGTGGATGATTGGCCACGCTGGTTGGAGCTTCACGCCGATGTCGTGGTCGCTCGATTGGGCACTGTCGCTGGTGTTGCTGTTTGTGTTCGCTTCCGTCGTCCGGTTCTGTGTTTCGAAAGAAACCCGTAGCATAGGCTTCCAGCCTGTGAAGACAAAAACATAGGCTTTCGGCCTGTGAAGACAAAAATGCAGGCTGGAAGCCTATGCCACTGGGAGCTCGGAAGTTCCTTAGCTGCCAGTGATTCACTACCAGGGGAAGATTTGCGAAAGCGACTACTCGCTGATCATGGGCGTGAGTTCGCAATGGCTGCGAACATAACAACGATTTGGCCTAGAAATATGGCGTCTGCAGGAGTACGTTTCAGCAATCGTATTCCGACCTGACCGACAATCCTCAACAAAGTGTGCTGAACGATGGCGAATAATCTCAACCGCAATATCACGCGTATCGAAACGACCACTCGTGGGTGGGAGGTCCGCATCATGCGACGCGGCAAAGGGTACTGCAAACTTTTTAGTGATATTCCCTACGGTGGCAAGAAAAAAGCAATGATGGCCGCTCGCGAGTATCGCGACCAGCTCATTGAAGAACTTGCCGACAAAGAAATCTCTCGCAAGCAGCGCGCGAAACGAAAAACGAAACGTAACTATTCGGGGGTTGTGGGTGTCCGTTACATCGAAGAAACCGAGCGCCGCGGCGACAAAAAATATACGTACGCATATTGGGAAGCTCAGTGGAGTCCCAGTGTGGGAGTGCGAAAAAAACGCAGGTTCTCAGTCAACAAATACGGCGAAGACGAAGCGTTGCGACTGGCCACAAAAGCACGCCGCGAAGGCGTGGCTGCGATGGAAGACTAAAGCTGCTGCATCAATGATGCAGAGGCTTGATTGGCAAACATGCCATAGAAAAAATTCGAGGCGTTGTTCCGGAGTCGAAGTTTGGTCATGATGCGGAAGTGTGCGGCTGGTCTATAAAAGCGACGCCAGTGCATGATTCAGATCACTAGGATGGGAGAGACAGATATGATGAATGATTTTGATCGACGCAGCGCGATCAGACACGCGGTGGGTATGAGCATCGGCATGTGGTCGGCGGCGAACATGGGATGGGCGGCACCTGCGGTTGATGCGAAACGTAAATTTACGATGGACCTGACTCCGGGTGCCATCGGCGTCAAGGGCAGTCAGCTGGAAGTCATTGAGCTGGCTGCGAAGCACGGGTTTGAATCTGTGCAGCCAGATTCCGGATTCCTGAAGTCGCTGGATGATGCGGGGCGAACGCAATTGGCGGCAACGATGACAGACAAAGAAATCGTCTGGGGGGCTGCCGGGCTGCCTGTCGAATTTCGCAAGGACGAAGACACGTTTCAGGCCGGATTAAAAGAACTGCCAGCGATTGCCAAAGCGTTACAACTGGCGGGAGTCGATCGAGTGAGCACTTGGTTGATGCCGCGTCACGACGAGCTGACCTATGTGGAGAACTTTCGCCAGCATGCCCGGCGGTTGCGTGAGTGCGTGAAAGTTCTGGGGGATCATGGTCAGCGATTCGGCATGGAATACGTCGGACCCAAAACGCTGTGGGCTTCGGCGCGTTACAGCTTTATTCACAGCATGGCCGAAACCAAGAACCTGATCGCAGAAATTGGTGAAGACAACGTTGGTTTCGTGCTCGATAGCTGGCATTGGTACACGGCTCATGAGACCGTGGACGACTTGATGACCTTGACCAACACAGACATCGTCGCCTGCGATCTCAACGATGCTCCCCAAGGGCTGGAGATCGATTCACAGATCGACAACCAGCGAGAACTACCGTCAGCGACTGGTGTGATCGATCTGAAAGCGTTCCTGGGTGCCCTAGTGAAAATCGGGTATGACGGTCCTGTTCGCAGCGAACCGTTCAATAAGCCACTGAACCAGCTGGACAATGACGCCGCTTGTGCTGCCACGTCTGCCGCCATGAAAACCGCGTTTGCTGAAATTGGCGGCTAGTCATTGTCTGTTTTGTCACAATCCACGCTGAGGGAGTTCGACTCATGAAACGACGTCTTTTGCTAGTTGCCAGTGTTTTGTTCTGTGTCTGCTTCACTGTCGTTCAGGCGGCCGAACGAAACGTGATTTTTATCATCACGGATGATGAAAGCCCGACGCTGGGTTGCTACGGCGATCCGATTGCCGTGACACCTGCGATTGATGCGATTGCCGCTGACGGCACTCGTTTTCAGAACGCATTCGCCACAACCGCCAGTTGCAGTGCCAGCCGTTCGGTGGTGATGTCGGGGCTGCACAATCATCGCAACGGGCAGTACGGGCATCAGCATGCGTACCACAAGTTTTCGTCGTGGCACAACGTTGTGAGCCTGTCTTTGCCGCGCGTGATGGCGAACGCTGGCTACAGAACTGGTCAGTGCGGCAAGTATCACGTCGCCCCGGAAGAAGTGTTTCGTTTCGAAGACTACATCAAAGGCAACGGGCGCAACGCGGTTGAAATGGCGAACAACTGCCAAGACTTCATCACTGACAGTGCCGATGATAAACCCTTCTTTCTGTATTTTGCGACCTCCGATCCTCATCGCGGCGGCGGCACAGACAAAACGTCGCAGCGAGAACTTCAGCCAGACCTGTTTGGCAATAAGCCCCAAGATGGCGCTTTTCCCGGTGTCAATGAAGTGTTCTATCAGCCGGAAGACGTTGTGGTTCCGCACTTCCTGCCCGACACCCCTGAGACACGTGAAGAGCTGGCTCAGTATTATCAGTCTTGTTCACGGATTGATCAGGGAGTCGCTCGACTGGTGGAGATTCTGAAAGAATCAGGCCTGTACGAAAAGACGCTGATCGTATTCACGGCGGATCATGGCATGGCGTTCGCCGGTGGTAAAACGACAGTTTACGAGGGGGGATTGAAGGTGCCGTTTGTTGTCCGGAATCCCTACGAAGCGAATCGTGGTGTGGTTTCGAACGCCATGATCAGCCACATCGATATCACTCCATCATTGCTCGACTTTGCGGGCGGTCTGGACGCCAAGACCAACGCGCCGCAAAACTGGGTTGATCCCGATCAGTACTGGAAGGAACGCAAGTATGTGGATCGTGACAACCGTGGTCCCCGGAACCTTCGCAGCTATCAAGGGAAGTCGTGGATTTCCATTCTGGGAGACGCCAATGCGACTCATTGGGACACGATCTTTGCGTCGCACACCTTCCACGAAATTCAGATGTATTATCCCATGCGAGTCGTTCGTGACAGCCAGTACAAGCTGATCTGGAACATCGCCCATCAACTGCCCTACCCCTTTGCATCGGATCTGTGGGCGGCTTCCAGCTGGCAGGCTCAATTCCGATCTAGTCTGGATGCACCGTATGGAATGAAGACCGTTGGTGAATACATCAACCGTCCGAAGTTCGAGCTATACGACATTCAGAAAGATCCGCACGAATCTAAGAATTTGGCGATCGATCGCGCCTACAACGACATTTTGGTGCAGTACCAAGAAAAACTGAAGGCGTTGCAGAAGGAGATGCAGGATCCGTGGATCATGAAGTGGGACTATGAGTAACGTTGCCCGCGAGTTGCCGAAATGCAACGTGTCGGCACAACCGGAACGATCGCTACCGTCGCAAGAATCTAGTTTTTTGGATCTAGCAGCGCAGAGCAACACTGGGAAATGCATTGTTGGCAGCAGATGATCTGCGACGTGTGTGAACGTTTCACACGTTGCCTTTGCTCGATCACATTTCACCGCATTCCATAAGGTGTGAATTCAGATGTCGCACGCGAGTCCTCGTCGTTCCAGCATAGAATCACTTGAACCACTGATCCTGATGTCTGCCGTCAGCTGCGAACCAACCGAAGGCAATGATGTGTTGTTCGGAATTGGTGATAACGTTGACGCGCTGGCGGGCGACGACATTGTGTTTAATCTGCAAGGTGGCGGCGAGATTCGAGGCGGAGCTGGGCACGACGCGCTGTTTGCTCTGGGTGGCGATAGCATTGTCGATGGTGGCGACGGCAACGACGTGCTGTACTTTTGGGGTATCCTGCGAGACGACGTCAATGTTGTGCAGACAGCTGACGGCCTTTTAAAAATCACAACGCTGAAGTCCACGACTTACGTCTCAAATGTGGAAACATTTCAATTCAAAGACGCCAGACTGACTGCGGCAGAACTGCTTGCCACTCCCGAATATCGATCGATCGACGGGTCTGGCAACAACCCGCTGGACGGCGAATTGGGAAGCACGGATCAACAACTGATTCGGTTGGCGGATTCGGAATACGCCGACGGAATTTCCGCTCCGAGCGGCGACGATCGCCCCAACGCGAGGACTGTGAGCAACCAGTTGGTGTCTCAGGAAACCACGACTCCCAATGATCGAAACCTGACAGACATCACGTGGCTGTGGGGCCAGTTTCTGGATCACGATATCTCAATCAGCGAAAGCGCCACTCCGACTGAGGAGTTGAATATTGAAGTGCCAGCTGGCGACGCCGAATTTGATCCATCGAACACAGGTGAGGTGAAGATCGAATTCAAACGGACGATCTTCGATCCGGCCACCGGGACGGCTGACGGCAATCCTAGGCAGCAGATTAACCAAATATCGACCTTCATCGATGGTAGTATGATCTACGGTTCTGATGAAGTCCTGCAGGCTGAGTTACGTGCTTTCGAAGGCGGTCGCCTGCGAGTTTCTGATGGTCATTTGTTACCCTTTAACGACAACGGTCTGCCGAATCAGGACGGTGGGCTGCCTGTCGAACAGCAGTTTCTAGCTGGGGATGTGCGGACGAATGAAAATATCGCACTCACGGCGATGCACACGCTATGGCTGCGGGAGCACAATCGTATTGCGGGCGAACTGCTGGCCAGCGATGCGTCTTTGACAGACGAACAAATTTACCAGCAGGCCAGAAACTTGGTCGTCGCCCAGATTCAGGCGATCACCTACAACGAGTTCCTGCCGGCTTTGTTCGGTGCCGACCTGATCGGTGACTATGCGGGTTACGATCGAAATATCGATCCTTCCGTGGCGAATGAATTCTCAACAGCCGCTTATCGATTTGGGCACACGATGCTGTCGCCTGAACTGCAGCGACTCAACAACGACGGCAGTGTGAGTGATGCCGGAAATATCGCATTGCTGGATGCGTTTTTCGCTCCGGAACAGATCATTGACCACGGGATTGATTCACTGCTGCGGGGCGTCACACAGCAAGTGGCCAACGAAGTCGACAACATGATCGTGGACGACGTTCGCAACTTTTTATTCGGCCCTCCAGGAGCCGATGGCATGGACTTGGCGGCGCTGAATATCCAGCGTGGTCGCGACCATGGGCTGGCAGATTATCATGATGTTCGCGTCGCAGCGGGCCTGACTGCAGTGACGCAATTTTCTGACATTACGTCGGACGTGCAATTGCAGCAGCGACTGCAGCAGGTCTATGGCACTGTAGATCGCATCGATCTGTGGGTGGGTGGTCTGGCTGAAGATCATGTGGCCGGTTCCAGCATGGGCGAAACCTTTCAGGCGATCATTATTGATCAGTTTACCCGGTTGCGAGACGGCGATCGTTTCTGGTACGAGAACATCTTGGATGGTGAACAGTTGCAATTAGTCGAGTCGACCACGCTGGCCGACGTGATCGAACGCAACACCACGGTCGCCGGCCTGCAGGACAATGTGTTCTTTGCGTAGATTCTGTTCCTATGCAATCACATCGTCCGGGACGAATTCTCTTCTCCACCGAATTCATCAAGCTGTCGATTTAGTCGGAATTTATGAGCGGCACGGCGCTAGCCGCCGGCTTTGCCAGTGTTTTTTGTGCGTTACCGGCGGCTAGCGCCGTGCCGCTCACTAAATCGACAGCTTGTTCATTTCGGTGAAAAAAAGTCTTTGCACTACTTTTTAAGCGGGAGCTCCGGCTTTCATGGCCATGGCCATTTCGGCCGACATGTCGCGTGGGATCGTCGGTGATACAACGATCTCTTCGATGACCGTGCGCAGTGGAAGTGTGGCGGCCAAGTGAATACACGCGGCCACGTCTTCGGGCTGCATCATCATCTGTCGGGCGGCGTCGTCCGGTGGTGCTGGACGTCCGTCAAGAATCGGCGTGTCGACTTCGGCCGGAACGATCGCGGTGGCACGAATTCCGGAGGCGCGAAGTTCGCTGTTCAGGCCGTGTGAGAAATTCAGCGATGCGGCTTTGGCTGCGCAGTAGGGTGAGCCGCCAAGGATACCGGGTTTGAGGGCTGCCATCGAAGACGTGGTGATGATCGTCCCTTCGCCACGCGACAACATATGTGGCAAGCAGGCCTGAGTGACGCGAAAGACGGCGTTGATGTTAATCTGAAAGACCGAATTCCATTCTTCAGGGCTGATGTATTTGACGGATCGCACCTTGGAAGAAAATCCGGCGTTGTTGACCAAGATGTCGATTTGCCCGTACGTTTGCAGCGTGAATTCTGCCACAGCTGCGGCCGCGTCGCCGTTAACAAGATCAGCGGAATGAGCGGTGGCTTCTCCGCCAGCGGCTTGGATTTCTGCCACCACCGCATTCAGGGGTTCGATTCGACGGCCCACCAAAACAAGCTTAGCGCCTTCAGCGGCCAGCATTATTGAAGTGGCGCGACCGATTCCTGTGCCGCCTCCGGTGACGATAGCAACTTTATTTGCAAGCTTCATGTTTGGTTGTCCTGAGCAGTGAATTTAGATTTGGGGATCAACGATTGGGCGTGTCGTTATGCCGTTACGCCGTTTTGCTGGTGAACTTGTCGAGGATTCCATTCACGAACGACGGTGAGTGTTCTGTGCCGAATTCTCGCGCCAGTTCGATGCATTCGTTAAGCACGACTGCCGATGGTGTGCCGATGGTTTCCATTTCGAACATGCCCATGCGGATCACATTGCGATCTGTCGGGGCCATGCGATCGATTCGCCAGTTTGTGGCGACTTCGGTGATGCGTTTGTCGATGTCCGCACACTGTTCGCGGACTCCGGTATACATCGTCCACGCGAAGTCGATCAGTATGGCGTCGTCTGACAGTCGTTCTTCGACATTAGAACGCACCCAGTGAATATCAACGTCGGGGTTCTGATCGACGACGTAAAGCATTTGTAGAACGCACTTGCGGGCGTCTGAGCGGCGAGGCATGTTTTGTGGACTTGAAGGATCGAGTCGAGGGAAAGCGGGGGGAAAAATGAAGTCTGTGTGGGATTCGTTGCGGCGTTAGATTGTCCTCAGCAGGTTCACCATTTCAATGGCGGCCAACGTCGCTTCTGCCCCTTTATTGCCGACTTTTCCGCCGGCTCGATCCAGTGCCTGTTCCATGGACTCACAGGTAATCACGCCAAATGTGACCGGGACCCCAGAATCGCAGCTGACGTTCATGATGCCGGCGGCGACTTGGCTGTTGATATATTCGTGGTGCGTTGTGCTGCCTTGAATGACGGCTCCTACGCAAATCACGGCGGCGTACTTTCCACTGGCGGCCAGCTTTTTTGCGGCCAGTGGGATTTCGAACGAACCGGGGACCGACACGATGTCAATCTTGTTGGCGTCTCCGCCATGACGCGTGATGGTTTCGCACGCTCCATCCACCAGCCGTGATGTGATGAGATCATTAAAACGAGAAACGACGATTGCGAATGCAGCGTCCGGACAGGTCAGTCCGCCTTGAATCTTGTTGGGCATGTTCGTTGATATTTAGTGGTGGTTAAGATGGTCGGTTCACTGGTTGCCGTGTCGTCGACTAGTCTAGGTTAAGTGTCATCAGGAATTCTGCGTTGGACTTTGTGCGTTCCATGCGTTTGACCAGCAGTTCCATCGCTTCCACGGGACTCATGTCGTTCAGCACCCTGCGCAGCTTCCAGATGAGTTTCAGTTCATCCTCTTTCATCAGCAGTTCTTCGCGACGTGTTCCCGAACGATTGACATCGATCGCTGGCCAGATGCGTTTTTCGACCATGCGGCGATCGAGGTGCAATTCCGTATTCCCCGTGCCTTTGAATTCTTCAAAAATCACATCGTCCATGCGGCTTCCGGTATCCACCAAGGCTGTGGCGATGATGGTTAAGCTGCCGCCCTCTTCAACGCACCGAGCGGCGCCAAAGAAACGCTTGGGATTTTGCAGGGCGTTGGCATCGACACCGCCCGACAGTGTTTTGCCGGAGTTCGGAATCTCAGTATTCCAGGCGCGAGCCAAGCGTGTGATGGAATCCAAGAAGATGATTACGTCATGTCCGTATTCGACCATCCGTTTGGCTTTTTCGATCACCATTTCCGACACTTGGATGTGCCGCGCGGTTGGTTCGTCGAACGTGCTGCTGACGACTTCGCAGTTGTCGCTTTTCAGCTTTCGTTCCATGTCCGTGACTTCTTCTGGACGTTCGTCGATCAGCAACACAATCACATAGGCGTCGGGGTGATTTTGGCGCACCGCGTCTGCCATCTGCTGCAGCAGGATTGTCTTGCCGGCGCGCGGTGGAGAAACAATCAGCCCGCGTTGCCCGAGTCCAATCGGAGCGATCAGATCGACAATTCGCGTGCTGAGATGCGAGGCGTTGTCGGCCAGTCGCAGCCGGTGTTCGGGATGCAGGGGCGTGAGATCGTCGAAGAAAACTTTGGCCGTCAGTAGGTTTGGATCTTGGCCATTGATCGCTTCGACTCGCAACAGTGCGAAGTAGCGTTCGTTCTCTTTGGGCGGACGAATCTGTCCTGCCACGGTGGCACCTGTGCGCAATCCAAAGCGACGAATTTGACTGGGGCTGACGTAAATGTCGTCAGGGCACGGCAGATAGTGATAGTCCGGGCTGCGGAGGAACCCGAATCCGTCCGGCAGGATTTCCAGCGTGCCTTCACCGAACATCAGCCCGCTCATGCGCGTGCGTTCTTTGAGGATCTTGAAAATCAGGTCTTGTTTCTTGAGCCCGGAATATTCCGTGAGTCCGTCTTTTTCGGCGATCTCCAGCAATTCCAGCATCGACAGGCGCTGCAGGTCGGCGATGTTGAAATCGGCGGCTTTGGATGGAGCGAATGCGTCGGATGTCGACTGACTGGAAGAGGTCGGATTCGAATGGCGACCGTCTGGGCGTTGAGTTTTTCCGGGCTCGCCGGATGGTGTGGAAGATGTCATGGCCGCTGCGGGCCTCCTGAAAGGGCGGGCGTGATTATGGGAAGTCAAGCCGTAGGAAACACCGAGAACCGATGTTTGCGTGAGATATGTGTTGAGAAGGGATTGGTGGCGAGAGTGTGTGGTTCCTCGTTCAACTGCCGGTCGGCAGCAGTGAGTCGAATATTTGTGTCATCTGTGCGGCCGCAGTTTGGATGGTGCCTGAGTTGTCGACGATAAAGTCGGCCCGTTCTTTTTTGGTATCAACGCTCCACTGTGTGGTTTCGCGTTTTGAAAGTTCGTCAGCCGACCAGCCTCGGTTTGCCTGAACTCGTTGCTGCCGCACAGCTTCAGGCGTCTCGACGAAGATCAACCAATCACATGTTGTGTCCCAGCCACCTTCCAGCAGCAGGGCTGCGTCTAAAATCACCGCGTCGACATCCTTGGACACGGAGTCAATTTCTAAATGAATCTGCCGCCGGATTGCGGGGTGCAGAATTGCGTTGAGTTGTTTAAGCGCCTGTTGATG
This sequence comes from Fuerstiella sp., assembly GCA_041688835.1. Taxonomy (GTDB): domain Bacteria; phylum Planctomycetota; class Planctomycetia; order Planctomycetales; family Planctomycetaceae; genus Fuerstiella. The sequence continues at coordinate 6,504 of JBDNHJ010000107.1, read as the reverse complement.
CTGCTGCGTTGTACCAAAAACGAGTTTCGCCAGCCGCGATCGGTCGATTGTTTGGTCGTCTGAAAAGACATCCTTGCCGAACTGATTTCGAAGCTGGTTCTGAATGTCAGCATCCGACAATAGCCTGTGCCCAACCTTGTCTGCATCAATGATGTGCAGTTTGTGGCCGGAGACCTGCCGTACGACGGATGATTTTCCGGAACCAATTCCGCCCAGAATGCCGATGACGGGCTTTTTGACTGGAGAGTCTGGGGTGGAAAAACCTGAAGGCAGAGTGAAACCCTGAACAAGAAAGAGTGAACGAAATGGGAATTGGGAAATGAAAACTCGCGGACGCGAGATGAGATTGGAACTGGGAGGAGTTGCCGAAAGGCCTGGGTGGTTCGACCGGTCGCTGCCGGAATTCGGTAATTATGTTGCGGTGACAGTCAGCATGTCAAACGGTAGACTTCTCGCAGCGTCCCTTTTCCGGCACTTTGCTGTGGTCTTTTGGCCTCATTGGCCAATCTTCCGTCAGGGCGCTGGTTTTCACCAAAGGACTTGTCACTCGCGGTTCGTTGATGTTTCAAAAATCCGTTGACGCTCGGCATTCTCCGTGTTTCCTAAACTCCGTATTCTCAAACAGTCATTAGAAAGTTCGGCACAGATGTTGGTTGAAGCCGTTTCAAAGGTCGAACAGGCCGCCGCTGCAGGAAAATTGACCGCCGAAACGCCTGTGAATATCAAAGACTGGCTGTCGAAGGCGTGCGTTTCGGAATACCACGCACGCATTCTGCAGCTGATCGATAACGCCGACTGGAAGACTCTGGATGAACTGTTTTGGACGGCGATTCCATTCGGCACCGGTGGTCGCCGTGGCCCGATGGGCGAATTGGGGCCGGCCAGTATTAACGATCGCACGATCGCCGAGTCCGCTCATGGATTGGCCAGTTACCTCCGCGAATCTGGAGTCACGGAAGGGGGGTCGGCCGTCGTGACCTGCGACACACGGAACAATTCGATACATTTTGCCAAGCTGACAGCCACGACTTTTGCGGCTCATGGACTGAAGGTTTATCTGTTCGATGGTTATCGCGCGACCCCTGCCTTGTCCTTTGCGGTCCGACGGTTGGGGTGCGACATCGGTGTGATGATTTCTGCCTCGCACAATCCACCGGCGGACAACGGCTTCAAAGCCTACTGGTCGAATGGAGCTCAGATCATCGCTCCACACGACAAAGGCGTGGTGGCTCATGTGGCCAAAGCCGACGTGATTCCTGCCGTCGATTACGACGAAGCTGTCGCCTCGGGCGCGATCGAAATCATTGGTGAAACGCTGGATGCCGAATTCATCAACGAAGTGGTGGCTCTGAGTCAGTCTAAGAATCGCGATATCTCGGCGATCTTCACGCCGCTGCACGGTGTCGGCGAAACGTCGATCTATCGAGCATTGCAGCAAGCTGGTTTTGCTGGGGTTGAGATTTTTGAACCTCAACGGGAACCGAACGGCGATTTTCCGAACGTGCCGAATCATCTGCCGAACCCGGAACTCCTAGAAGTCTTCGACCCGGCGATTGCTTGGGTGCAGGAGACCGGCCACGACGCGGATCTGATTCTGGCGTCTGACCCGGATGCCGATCGTCTGGGCGTGATGGTTCGCAACCGCGATGGTGGCTTTACGGCGATCTCCGGCAACCAAACGGGTGCGTTGATTACCGATTATTTACTGTCCAAACGAAAGGCCGCTGGCACGTTGTCGCCGGACGACTATGTCATCGAAACCCTGGTGACGACACCGCTGGTGAAAGCTGTTGCCGATAGCTACGGTGTTCGAGCGTTTCATGAATTGCTGGTGGGTTTCAAGTGGATTGCTCAGACCATTGAAGAAAACGGCGACGATCATTTTGTCTTTGGCTGTGAAGAATCGATCGGTTTTCTGGCAGGCAATTATTGTCGAGACAAAGATGGTGGCGTCGGTGCGTTGTTTATTCTGGAACTGGCGGCAGAACTGAAGGCTCAAGGAAAAACGCTGCTGGATCATTTGGACGAGCTGTATGTCCGGCACGGTTATCATGCCGAGGGCCAAAAATCGATCTATTGCACGGGGCCCAGCGGCAAGGCGAAGATTGATGGCTTAATGCAGACGCTTCGCGAACATCCACCGGCCAGTTTTGGCCCGGTGCGGTTTGAAGAAGTCGCCGATTATTCGACCGGGAAACGAACGTCCATTCCGGACGGTGGATCATTGGGGACGATTAAAAAGCCCATCGGCGATCTGCTGATTTACAAATCCGCCAGCGATAGCCCTGTCAGGATTCAGATTGCGGGTCGCCCTTCTGGCACCGAACCCAAGATTAAGTTCTACTTTTTCTGCCAGTCGGACATTCCTACTGGTGACGACCTGGATCAGGCCAAGGGCGCTGGCGACAGCGTTCTGCGGGAGGTTCAGGAAGCTCTGGCCGCTTGGGCGAACCAGCAGTTGGCCGACTGACGGGCTCGGGCTGAACGACATCGCAGAACGGGCACTCCTGCCCGTTTTTTCTGAGTTCTAGGCATCGGTCGGGAAATATGTGTCTGTCTTTCGTATCTGCGGCATCTTGCCGCAGCATCTGAGCGGCGGCAAGATGCCACCGATACGATCGTCGTTTATCGCCCGGTCCTAAGATTAAGGTTTCTGCACACTGTGGCGTCTAGCCTTTGAATGGTTCAGTCATCGATCCTAGAATTCAGCAACTGTCGCAGACGCTGCTTCTGCGGTCGAAAGGTGACCGTTTCTATGAGCCGCTGCAGCAGAATCACAAATGATGCACGTACCGTATCTATACTGGTTCGGGCGTCATTTTTTATCAGACTCTAAAGTCCCAGAAGAAGAATTCGATGAAGGCCATCGCCGTTAAGCCCGGTACGCCAAACAGCGTGCACCTTGCTGAACTTGACAAGCCGTCCCTAAGCGACGTGCCCCGCGATCGTGGTGTGCTGGTTCGCACGCTGAAGGTTGGCGTTGACGCCACCGACCGCGAAATCAACGACGCGCTGTATGGGAATGCTCCCAGCGGATACGACTTCCTTGTCATTGGACACGAATGTTTCGGCATCGTGGAAGAGGTCGGTTCGGCGGTGAAGAAGGTGAAGCCCGGCGATTACGTGACATGCACCGTCCGTCGTCCGGGTGGTTCGATCTTCGACAAAATCGGTCGGTCGGACATTACCAGCGAAGAAGAATACTACGAACGCGGGATCAACTTGCGTCATGGCTATCTGACTGAATACTTCGTGGACGACGAAGAATTCATGGTGCGAATGCCGATTGGACTGAAGCATCTGCACGTGCTGGCGGAGCCCATGAGCTGTGCGGCAAAGGCGGTCGAACAAGCGATGCTCGCTCAAAAACGCCTGCAGGTTTGGGAACCCAAAACGGCGTGGGTGACGGGATCTGGTCAGATCGGATTGCTGTCGACGCTCATCCTGCGATTGCGCGGCATCGAAACCTATACACTGGCACGTGGCCAGAAGCCGAATTTGAAAGCTGAGATCGCCGAAGGCATGGGTTCTCACTACATCAGCACGGCGGATCTGTCACTGAAAGAACTGGCCGAGAAACACGGGAAACCGGATCTGATTATCGAAGCCACAGGCAGCAGCGCGATTGCGTTTGAGTGCATGGAAATGCTCGGGCACAACGGCTGTATGGTCTGGACCAGCATCACGGGTGGCGAACGCAAAGTGGATGTTCCCAGCGACAGCGTGAACCTGAATTGGGTCTTGGGCAACAAGCTGTTGGTCGGATCAGTGAATGCAAACTTCCGCCATTTCGAATCCGGAATTTCCGATCTTGCTCTCGGCGACGTCACGTTCCCCGGCGTGTTGGAAAAGATTCTGACGAATCCTGTCGACGGTTTAGAAAACTACGCGGAAATGATGCGTTTACTAGTCGAAGACCGCGACGCGCTGAAGGTTTATGTTAACGTCGCTGAACGCTAAACGCGAGCGTCCTTGGAGAGAGTGGCCTACGTGAAGCCGATAAGGGCGATCGGAAAAATACGTGGCATAGGCTTCCAGCCTGTGAAGACGCAAACACAGGCTGGAAGCCTCTGCCACGTGAACCGTCCCCCACCGATTTCACATCGGTGGAGACATGTTTTCGCACTACACGTGAAAACTTTGCACGAACGAAAACACGTAGCGGAAGTCGTCAAGACTTTTGACGGGTGTTCTGAATGCGTCGAAATTCTTGACGAATTCCGCTACGAAGCCCTGAACGGCGTTACACGCCTGATCACCATGCCACACGGGTGCGATTCGACCACATGGCGTTTTCTACTTGTCCGGTTATCATTGCGCCTTCGCTGACTCACCCTGCTCTGTTGGAAACTTTTATGCGCCTGATTTGCCTGATTCTGCTCGCCGCTCTTCAAATTCCATTGGTCGCTCAGGACCCCGATTTGCTGTCCCCGTATCGCGAAGCGGCGGAAGAAAAATGGGCGACGGCGATTGATGAATTCGATGCACTGAATAAGACCGAAGTCCATGCGGCCGATTCGATTCTGTTGATCGGCAGCAGCAGCATTCGTCGCTGGCTAACGATCAGCACCGACATGGCTCCGTATTCCACAATTCGTCGAGGCTACGGTGGAGCCAAGTTCACTGACATGGCTGTCTTTGCAGAACGCGTGATCTCACCCCACCAATACCGAGCCCTCGTGATGTTTGTTGGCAACGGGGTTGTCGGTGAGCCTAGCGATCATACGCCCGATCAGATCGAAGCCCTAGCGCGACACATTGTTGATGTTTCGCACAAGCACGCGTCTGGCGTTCCGGTGTTCTTAATCGAAATCACACCCTGCGAAAAACGCTTTGCGGCATGGTCAAAAATTCGGGCCGTCAATGCACGCCTTCGCGAACTGGCGCTTACCACTCCTGATACGTACTTTATCCCGACGGCAAGCCACTATCTGCAGGCCGACGGCACTCCACGTCCGGAACTATTTGTCGAAGACAAACTGCATCTCAACGAGTCCGGATACAGACTCTGGGCCACGCTCATTCGTCGACGACTGGACGATGTGCTTCATGCGCAGGTCGATGCGACCGCAGTGCGTTAATTGGCAGCACGATTCTGTCCTTCGTTTTCGTTCATTCAATGGGCTTCACCAGAATGAAATTCCAAATCCTAGTTCTTCGCGTTCTAACCGCGTTGTGTTTTGTTTCCGTCCTTGGCCTCTGCACCGCAAATGCCATTGACTCGCCGCCGAATGTGGTTGTGATCATGGCCGATGATCTGGAGTGCTTAACCGACGCAACCGTCCGAAAACGCTGCTGAAAACGCGGTGTGCCCCATTAATTAGGTGGATTCTAAGTCGCTCGCGATTCCGTCGAATTGAGGTAGATCCAAGGCGATTAACTACATCTTGCTACACCGTGGTCCAGCCGAGAGAGTGAATTCTCGGCATCAATCTGTCGGCTGTTAACCTCAGGGCCTCGACGCCGTCGCCGCACACCTCTCACCCCGTCGGAGACGACACCGCAAATCGGCTATCGCCGATTCCACCTCGAACACGGGCACCCTCGCTCCACCCATCTTTTTGAACTTCCGCTACGGCCGTGGTGCCCCGAACATTGTGGCGAGTTGATCGTGTCGTCCATTTCGTAGTAAGTTGAAGGCTTGCTTGGCATCGGCGTCATTTCCTTCAACCGACTTTTCGTGGTCTTCGGTGAGCAACTGAAGTCGGCCGTCCGTGTGTAGTGACACCACCGCCTGATTGAGTTCTCAATCCACGTCTGTTTTCCAGACGCAGCCGATACTGCAGTATCGATGTCATGTTCTGAAGGTTGCTCAATCGCATCGCCGTTTGGCATATGCAGCATGACCAAGCGATCACCAACTTCCCGAAAAGTACCGCGTGATTCAGCCTGAGCTCGTTCGAGGCGGTACAGCGTCCCGTCTGCCTCCGATGCAGCTCCGAAGACCTCGAGTTGCCTTTCCTTGGTCACTTCCTTTTCAACTTCTTCTCGTAGCCACAACAGGCTTTCCTGAAACTCATCGATTTCCGGATCGGTTCCTGATTTCTTGAAAGATTCCAGACCGTTCGTTCTCATGGCCCCTGTGGTCATCAGCTGTAAAAACGTCGGAATATCAGAATCCGGGCGAGGCGCATCGAGATCTCGAACGTCAGACAGACTGCCCACCACCGATTCACGGATCGTCAGTGGAGCTGAGTCTGGGATGTGAATGTCGCGAACTGTCTTGATAATCGACGTATGGTCGAACAACTTCTTTTTAAGAATCGTGCCTTTGCTAATGTAGGGAGGGTGTAACCGGCGATCCGCCGTTCGACATTGGCGATTTATACAATTTGGGTAAACGAAAAGCGGCCTACCTGCCATAATTCGGGTTCTTCAACCGTCCGAATCACCAAGGCAAGGAAGCCGCTGGCCATGACTGTCACCGAATCTGAATCGCAATGCAAGCCTGAACAAATCGTGGCTCAGTTGGATGGGCTGCTGGAGCAACTCAAGACCAACGTT
>JBDNHJ010000106.1:0-19852 GCA_041688835.1 Fuerstiella sp. | reverse complement strand
GATCTCAGAACGCTTCGTCGCGAAGACAGTGCCGAACATACGACTGCGGTCTCGCAGCTTTTCCAGCCTGTGTTGCCAGAAGTCCGGGCTGCTGCCGAGTCGTTCAAGTATCCCAGCCACCTCTTCTGGAACACGAGCCTTACCGACACGAAGCAACCGGCTGCTCCAGTCCAGCAACTGCAAATAGCCAGCCAGATTCATGTGGGCGCTGTGCGCGGGTCTCCTGACCCCGCACATGATGTGGGCGCTGTGCGCGGGTTTCCTGACCCCGCACATGATCGACCGCAGGTCTCCACCGTGCCCCCACGTCCCCGTTCACCGCAACGTCCGAACGCCACGGAGACCTGCGGTCAGCTCAGCGGCGAGGTCAGGAGACCTGCGCCGAGCGGGCGGCATTTGCGGTGCTGACGCCGCCACCATCGAACTCCTTCTGCATTGAATCTGACAACGGAACACTGCCCACTGAAAACTGCGGACGCCTGTCCGCTATCGGCACCAACCACAATGATTCCTCTTCCAAAGACTTGTCGTGCTTCGTGCGGTCATTCGCCTGATCGAGGACTCGTTCAGTGTGCCCTGTTCGCGGCAGTGATCCACGCGAGCTTTCACGGACGTGTGTGCGGATTCTTCCGGCAGTCTTGGCGAGTCCGGCTGCCACAAGGTTCAGATCCACATAGGCCAAAGTCGTCAGCAACGCTTCTTCATCCAGAATCGCGATGCTCTTGTAGCGGCCTTCAAAGAACGTGCCTTTGCAACCGTCTTCTTTGTTGGCCATGCGAGCCAACGGTTCCTTCAGGCACTTCATGAACCAGCCTAGCGAATTCAGTCGCTGGCGATTTTCCGCCACCAACTTCGCATCCTTCAGACAAGCGGACACCCATGCTTCGGAGACTTCCAGCGGCTGCCGGTCCTTGCCTCGAGGAGGAAACAAACGCCCCCAGCGACTGACCACATCTTCGTCCGACCATTCCGCAGCGACGGCATCGTTCAGCTTGAGAACCACATGCATGTGATTGTCGAGAATCGCTAATGCCGCAACTTCGACGGCGAGGATCGAATCCCGTTCCAACAACCGATCTTCAATCCACTGCTTGCGCTGTTCACAGCCTTCGCCACACAAAAATGCCCGCCGAACACAACGAGAAATGCAGTGATAATAAGGCGTCACCGTCGAATCAACCAACTCCCCACGTGCCATCGTCATTGCAGAATACTCAATAAAACTCGGAAAACACGTCCCGATTCTGACAGCCCACAGAGTGATCACGTAATTACAATGCTTGTCCTTGTTGTTTTGTCCTTGTTGCTCCTCTTCAGGCAATACACAAGATACGTCGACGCGGGTCTGGCAACGATTCTTGGCACTGTTGGCCGCAGGGCGCTAGCCACGGTTGTTACCTGACGAAACCGGGGCTAGCGCCCAAACGGCTAACTCTGATGCGGCAAAAAAAACTCAATGGCCCGCTTCATCACTGGGGTCGGCGAAAACGAGGTCGGGTGGGTCGAATGGCGATCGCCATTCGACCCACCATTTTCTTTGTCGATACGGGGCGTCTACGTGTGGTGGGTCGGCGTCGCTTGGGCTCCTTGACCCACCCGACACTATCAAATCCCAACAATGAAGCGGGCCATTGTTCATTTTCGCGTCAAGAAAATGGGAATTTTCAATACGTTTCGGTTTCAGTTCCAGTTTCGGGTGCGGTGTCATTACCGTCAGCGACGCTGTCGTCTTTGGCACCTAGTACCGGAGGAGCTTCAACAGCTTTCTTCAACTCATTTAGTCCCAGTTCCGTGTAAGCGTTCGCCGTGAGGACCGGCGTCGAATGACGAGCCAGCTTCTGGGCAATCGCAAGCGGGACGCCGTTGATTGCCAAATGACTCACCATCGTCACACGCAGGGCGTGAAAATCGCATCGTCTTCTGAGTTTTTCGGGCTCGCCCCCTGCTTGGATCAGATCTTTTCGAATCATGATGTGCGTAGGTCGATTCGCAACAGGGAAGAGGGTGTCGTCAGCTGTTTTGTTTTTACCAGCCAATGACGTAGCTCCTCCGCCACGTCACTACGTAGCGGCAGAACGGCAGCCTTTCGGTTCTTGGTGCGAAGGGCAACGACGGTTACTGTTGGAGGCTCCGCATCGAGAGCGAACGATTCTGGCGTGAGAGTTCCCAGCTCGGTCCGGCGAAGTCCGGTCACTCCGGCGAGCCAATACAGAATTCGACGGTCCGTACCCGACAGTTTGCAACGCGTCGTATCGCTTTGAGCAACGGACGCCAGCAGAGAACGAAATTCATTGGGCGACAGGGAACGTCGTTGAAGTCATCGATCTAGTTCAACATTAATGTCGGTCCGAACGAAAAAAAGGATTCTTTGGAACCAATTCCTGTCGAACGAGAAACGTCCCAAACTGTCGCAGGTGGACGACGTAATGTTTGCGTGTCTGTGCTGCGAGTGCGCGTTCGACCTGTTGACGTGCCAGCCACTGCTCAATTCCCGATGCATTCACCTCCGCCAATGTATTGACGGAGCATCCACTGAAGACCTTGTTCAGGCGGGCGACGAGCGAATCAATAGGCCCATCGCTGCACTCCTTTGCTCGCAATGACAATTCAAACGCTTCAACGTACTCGGAGATGCTTGCAGATCTCGCATGCCGAATTCGACCTGGGTCACAGCCTTCCTTGATTTGACGCAGCAATTCGCTGGCTTCTTCTCTGCCACACGTTTGTCGCAGCAACACCATATTTTTAGCGGTCCAGCGCTCGCGCCGGTCGATGGACGAGAATTCGCACGGCCCATGGCCAGTCAGCTTGCAGCGCTAGATTCCCGACACCGCCTCTGCGATGTTTTCAGAATGGTCGCGGACTCGCGCGTAAGCGTTCAGAGTTGCCAAGTAGGCGACGGTCAGTTCCGGTGGATTTTTCCCGGCCGATAGTTCCTCCAAATGACTGCGACGCAGTTGTTTGATTTCACTGCGAACTCTGGCAGACATCACTTCCGTCTTGGCATGAACCGTCGCATTCTTTTTGTGCAACGCTTCGTTAATGGCCACAAGGTACTCAACGCAGCGCTGGTGCAACGTCGCCAAGCCCGCACGTTGTTCAACGGTGAATCGATTTCCCATGCGCCGCAGTTTGCGATCGAACTTGTCCAGATTTGCGATGTAATCGCTAATGGATTCGTATTCATCCGCCATCCGCAGTTGCTGTCGTGCTTCGGCGGCGACGGAGTGCGGCACGTTGTTGGCGAGTAGATCGGTGACGAATACCGCGATCTCATCCTGCATCGTATCCAGCATCTGTTCTCGGCGTTTGAGTTTATCGCCGAGGGCTTTATTCGGCTCATCCTGTTCTCGAAGTTCGTGCAGCCATGTCAGCATTTTTGCACAACCAACGCTCATCTTCTCGATTTCTCTGTGCGATTGTTCAATCGCCAACAATGGCGTTTCTAGCATGTGGACATCGAGGTCCGTCAGACTCGGCTTTTCTTTGAATTCTCGGGCGGGAACCAAACGCTGCAGCAGCCCGACAAAAACATTCGTAAACGGCAAAAACATCAGCACGTTCACGATGTTAAAGACCGTGTGCGTCGCGGCGATCGCGGCCGTTGTGTTGGGAAACGTTTCTTTGCCATCAATCATGACCATCGCGGTCACATCGCCCGCGACATAGGTCTGAATAAAGCTGATGTACCATTGAAAGATCAGCGTAATCCAAAACACGCCGAACAGATTGAAGACCACATGAAAGTAGGCGGCGCGGCGGGCATTCGTGGTGGCCCCCAGTGACGCAAGGTAGGCGGTGATCGTGGTGCCCACGTTTTCACCAAGCACTAAGGCCGCAGCGGTTTCGTAAGAAATCACTCCCTGACTGGCCAGCGAAATCGTGATTCCCAGTGTTGCGGACGACGACTGCACCAAGCACGTCAGCAGGCAACCGGCAAGGCCGCATTTCAGCACACCAAAGTAAGTGTCGGCGGTGAAATACTTGAACGACTCTTCGAAAGCCGGCACCTCTCGAATAATGGCGCACGCATCCTTCATCAGTTCCAAACCGAAGAATACCATGCCGATTCCCATGATGCTCATCGCCCAATATCGCCAGCGATCGCCTTTGGAAAACAGGTAAAAGAAAGCGGCCACGCCCAGCAACGGTAATCCGTATTTGCCAATCTTCAAGACCAGAATCCAGCCCGTAATGGTGGTGCCGATGTTGGCTCCCATGATGATGCCGACTGCCTGAGACAACTGCATAACACCACTGTTCACGAAGCCGACCACCATCACCGTGGTGATGGAACTCGACTGCACCACGCAGGTGACCGTCATTCCCACCAGAGTCGCCAAAATTCGGTTTCCGGTGACGACACTGATCATCCGTCTCAGGCTGGCGCCCGCCACGGCCTGCATTCCATCAGACATGTGCTTCATGCCTAATAGAAAAATGCCTAACCCACCGACCAGTCCGAACGCCAGAGTAAGAAACGCTGAAATATCCAAGGATCTGTCGCCGTAAAGATGCTGATTGTGAAGATTACGTGAAGGCAGATCGTGGCACAGCAGGCCGCCACTTACAACGTTCATGGCTCACCAATTTTCAGTATGTCCCGGTGGCCTGCGACCTGACGGGCACAACCGTCATTGGGAGTGCAAAAATGCGGGGGATTTTGTGAACTCGCACAACCGCGCGGGCATCGCCTTGCCCGCAGCGCGGGTGTTGATTTCATCGACCGCACGGCGTTATTCGCAGTCTGGGGGGTGAGAAGCCAGTGTTGCCCGCCAGTTATCACGCACGATTCGCCAGAATGGCCACCACCAAATCACGTCGTCGATAGGCAATAACCACAGAACGTTCGCAGAAACCTGGCCGCGCACAACGGCCACTGTCATGCCAATGGCTCCCAAAACCTTCGCCAATAGCCCGATCAGCACAATGCCCCAATGCTGGCGTGGATTTCCGGCCGCCATTCCGTAACCCACCGCCAGCAGTCCAATGAATAGACCGGTTCCCTGCCACAAATGAACGTCCTGCGGTGGTTCGGCAAAGCCGTAGACCTTACTGGATAATTCTGGCAGGTCCATAATGAACAACGACCACACACTGCAGTGAATGCAGGCCGCCAGCAATACTGTCCGTTGCCAGCGAGGTGGACGGACATTTTCTGAATGGATCAGCGAAGCCCCTCCTGTGTCACCGCGTGAAATCACTTATCGAATTCGCCGCTCTTGACCTTCGCCCAGTAGTCATTCAGTTCGCGCTTGGCAACGCCAGACAACATCACCACACCGATCACATTCGGGATGGCCATACCGAGAATCATGAGGTCTCCGAAGTCCAAAACATTCTGCCCTGACAGGATCGAGCCGAGAAACGTGAACACCAAAAAGATAATGCGGTAGATCATCGAGCTACCGTCGCCGAACAAATACGCCCAGCAGCGTTCGCCATAGTACGACCACGAAATCATCGTGGAGAACGCAAACAGAATCACGGCCACGGCCAGCACGTACTTGAAACCGGGGATCTCAGCATCCATCGCCAGCGATGTCAGAGCCGCACCGTTGCTGGTTTCGATATGTTGAGCGTATTCGGGGCCAGCATCCGCGTTCCATGCTCCTGTGATCACAATCACCAGAGCCGTCATTGTGCAGATGATCACGGTATCGATGAACGGCCCCAGCAACGCGACCACTCCTTCGCGAGCGGGATAGTCTGTCTTGGCGGCGGCATGCGCAATCGCGGCAGAACCAACCCCGGCTTCGTTCGAAAACGCGGCCCGCTGGAACCCGACAATCAACACACCTAACGCTCCCCCCATCACGGCTTTGCCGGTGAAGGCGTCGGTCAGAATCAGTTGAACGGCCGCTGGGATTTCCCCGAAGTTTTTCAGCAGAATCACCAATGCCGCCAGCACGTAAATGCCACACATCGCAGGCACGATTTTTTCTGCAAACTTCGCAATCCGACGGATGCCGCCGATGATGACGACTCCAGTGGCAATCGCCATCACCAGTCCGTAGACCCAGCGATAGTCTGTTGCCGCACCTGTCACGGCCGGATCGCCCAGCTCAGTGATCACCTGCCCCACTGCTCCCAAAGACATTTTGACCTGAAACGAATTTCCGCCGGCAAAAGAACCACCGATACACAGCACGGCGAACAACACCCCCAGAACTTTTCCAAGGACCGTCAGAAATCCTCGGCTGCTATCATTCCCCAGAGTCGGCAGACCGCGAGACAGATAGTACATCGCACCGCCCATGATGCGTCCGTCCGGTCGTTCTTCTCGAAACAGCTGGCCCAGCGTGCATTCCACAAACTTGGATGTCATACCCAGAAATCCGGCCAAGATCATCCAGAATGTGGCCCCCGGTCCGCCAGCCACAATCGCAAGTGCGACACCAGCAATATTCCCCAGTCCAACCGTCGCAGACAACGCTGCGGTCAGGGCCTGAAAGTGAGTGACTTCGCCTTCGTCTTCGGGATTGTCATATTTTCCAGCGGTGACTTTGATCGCGTGTACGAACGCTCGAAGATTGATAAACCCCATTCGCAGGGTAAAAAACATGGCTCCACAAACCAGCAGCCCCACGGCAAACGGCACGCTGACAGGCTTGCCGTCTAACGGCGAAACCGGACCACGTCCCTGCAGAACATCGAATAAAATCAGCGCCGCAAATCGCTCATTGATTTCACCAAAGCGATCGTCGACCGGCTGCACGGCTTCGTTGAATTTGTCGATGATGCCATCTCCCCGCGGCAGCCCAGGTTTTATGGCACCGTTATTGGAATCATCGACATCAACGGTTTCAACGCTGGTTGAGTCCGCATCCGCCGCCGGAACTTCGTCCTGAGCCATACCGGATGCGGAATTCAGCACCAGCAACGCGGTTGCGATCAGCGCCAGCAGTGTGTTTCGCAGGAATCGTAGATTTGACATTTCCCAGAGATTCATTCTTGGCGAAATCAACGAGGACTCCGCAGTGATGTTCAGTCTTTGATACACCGAATTGCTGTGTTATTTCATTCCGATCCGGTCACGAATCAGATTGTGATTTCTGATCACATTAAGGTCTGAACGTCTCAGAAGGAATCGAACAATAAAAAACGAGTCCATTCGACCACCTTTTGCTCAGCACGGCAGATTGGCTGGCAGGAACCGATCCCACGATAAACTTCCCGAAATCTGTGACCGCATCCCGATCTGAACGATTTCGATGGCGGAATTGAATCCCATCGCCCCAGCTGTAATGCTATTGTGCTGGTTCGACTGGCCGACTTTTGAATTCAATGGTTGCTTCCCGAGGGTCGGGAGTCGTTTTCGGACACCTCAATTTCCACGTCACAATCACAAAAGACACTCTCCCGATGCAAAAATCCCTACCGATCACCACGTTACTGCTCACACTATGCTTGGCACTGCCAGCGCAGGCTGAAGATGGCTGGGTGAGCCTATTCGATGGCAAAACGCTGACTGGCTGGACGCGAGCGGCCCGCGGTATTGCCGAATATGAAGTCAAAGACGGCACCATTCATGGCACAACGGTCGAAGGCAGCGAAAATACGTTTCTGGCATCCGACAAAGAATACGGCAACTTTGAGCTCGAATTCGAAGTCAAGGTTCATGACAAACTGAACTCCGGTTGCCAAATTCGATCGCGCGAAAAAACAGCAGCCGACAAAGGCAACGACCTCGGACGATTCTTCGGCCCGCAAGTCGAAATCGAATCCAGCCCCGGTCAATCGGCTTACGTGTACGGCGAAGCGTATGGCGGTGGCTGGCGATCAAAAGCTCCGCGCGACAACAGTCACTCTCACGACCACATGAAAAACGGCGAATGGAACAAGTACCGCATCATCGCCAACGGACCACGCATTCAGACATTTATCAATGGCCAGATGGTGGAAGATTTGACCGACGAAGAAATCTTTAAGACCCATCCCCAAGGAAAAATCGGCCTGCAGGTGCATGGCATCGCCAAGAAGTCTGGCCCGTACGACGTGGCATGGAAGAACATCCGCATCAAAGAACTGTAAGCGATCGCAAACATGACAGCCTCGAACTTTGGAAACTCTGTGCGAGGCTTCTTTATGCGCGGTTGTGATACCAACGAGATCGACTGGCTTCGCCACGCCACAGAATCACAGGCCTTGCAGTCGATTGCGGATCGCTAACTCGCAGACGTCGCCCAGTGATAACCCGATCGCGGCGGCTGACTTGGGCACCAAGCTGTGAGATGTCATGCCGGGCACGGTGTTGATTTCCAGCAGCCAGCTGTTTCCAACAGCATCGACTCGAAAGTCGACTCGCGCAATTCCCGTGACTGCACACAGCCGGCACAGAGCGACGGCGTCTTCTGACAGCGAATCGGGCAGGTCTGGCGGCGCGATCACGTACCGTGTTGCGTCGTCGGCGTACTTCGCGTGGTAGTCATACCATGCAGTTGCCGGGCAAATTTCAATCGCGGGAAATGCGACTCCATCAACGACGGTCACCGTGACTTCTCGACCAGCGATGTAGCGTTCCACCAGACAGCAATCATCGAACTCAAAGGCCGCTTGCAGTCCCGATCGGAGTTCCGATTGCTGTCTGACGATCGAAATCCCGATGCTCGACCCCTGCTGCGGCGGCTTGGTGACGACGCCCGTCTGGTTGTCACCGGTCAAGGTTCCCAGCGACAACACGGCGGCCAGCTGCTGAGCCTGCGATTGCGATGCCAGCACCACCACGCTTTCCGGGACGCGGAAACCGTTGTCGCACGCCAGTTGATTGGTGCGAATTTTGTCGAACGTAAGTTCTGAGGCCGCCTGAGAACTGCCGACGTAGGCCAAGCCGCAGGCGTTAAGCTGGGCCTGCAGAACTCCATCTTCGCCGCCGGTACCGTGGACCACGGGGAAAACGATGTCCCAATCTTTAGCGTCAATTTCGCGAATGACGGAAGCCGATGCCGCCGGATCCAACGCCACAACACGATGGTGCAGACTTTCGAGCGCTGCAGCGACGCAGCGGCCACTGTCAAGGCTAACGTCGCGTTCCGGGGAACTGCCGCCGGCCAGCACAAGAACTCTCAATGTTGTGGCTCCGACCGGGCCAGGACCGATTGCGGCCCGGTGGTTCCACCGTAGTTAACTGCGGAGACCGACATGCCACTGGTTTCCGACGACTAAGTTCCGCAACTATTGCAGGATGGTGCGGCCATTGACTGTCCGCAGATTGTTTCTGGAACCAGATAGCTTCTGATGTAAGGCACTTGTCGCGTCACTTGTTTGGCCACCATTCGAGTGGCTGTTGTTTCCAACTGTCGCGGCACCACGCGTGACACTTTGTGCGTTGTAACGTAGGGAACCTGTTTCTGGACGCAGTACGGAATTTCTCGTGTCTTTTGTTCCTGAACCATTCGGCAAACCGTGTACGGAATTTGTCGAGTCTTTTGTTCCTGCACCATTCGGCAGGTGCGATACGGGATTTTTTGCGTCTTGGTTTCGTTGACAATTCGGCAGGTGCGATAAGGAATTCGCTGTACCATTTCTTTGGGCACCATGCGTGTCACTTGATACGGGATCTTCGTGACCACGGTTTCCGGCACCATCCGCGTGACCTGCACAGGGCAATTCTGGCGGACGACTTGAGGCACATTGACGACATAGGGAACCTGCTGCTCAACGACCTGCGGACACCAAACTCGCCGACAAATCGTACGTGGTGGAACCTGCGCCATGCACAGTCGTGGGCCACAGGGCCCGCACACGATGCGTGGCAGAACGGGCCCCGGAATCACGTGCTGCTTTGTCACCCACTGGCCAGTGACTCGCCGTACACAACGGTAACGCGTTTCCGGCTTCATCACGGTATAGCAGCGTTCTTGCTGAATCGTTTCTGTGACAGGCCGCATCACAACCCGCCGGCATTCACGTTCTAGTGTTTCGCACACAGGCTGCATCACCGTGTATCGTTGTTCACGTACTTGATCTTCCCACACCTGACGCTGAACCGTGTAATTACATTCGCGAACCTGCGTGTCCCACACCTGACGTTGCACCATGTAGCTTTCTTCTCGTACGGCGGTTTCGGTCACTGGCCGCGATACCGTGTAAGTCTCCGTGCGATACGCGGTTTCTGTGACAGTTCTCATGCAAGTCTGCTGGACATCTTCGCACACTGTTTCGTACACCGTTCGCATTGTGGTGTACTGTTCTGGTTCGTAGACGGTGTCGCAGACGGTGCGATAACACGTTTCTGTGGCCAACCGATTGGTGGTATAGCAACACGTTGGATTGCAGGCCGACGTTGGGCAGCAAGAATACGAAGGCACTCCGCACAGCCCCGCAGATGCGACTGGCGCAAGTGGGACGAATAGCGTCACGAGTGAGAACAAGATCACGGATTTTAGGATGAACATAACGAATTGATCTCCACGAAATGGTGTGTGATCCGCAAGTCCATTCGCGAAATCTGTTGTCGACTTAGTTTACTTCTTACCCAGACCTCGTTTTGGCTTCAAACGTGTCATGGATTCAAATTCCAGAACTCCCTGTGTTCATAGTTCCGATCAGGATAGAACTATAAGACAGGAAGGCAGCGGTGAATTGGTAAAACTCGTTCGAAGCTGATCTGTGGCTGAGCGAAAAAGCAACACTGTCCCACAACCGCTAACGCAGACAACTCCTGATCGAGGAGTCAGGCGACGGGGCGTATCGGAACCGATTCGTGATATCCCGCACATTTCCTCCGGCGGGAATCATTCGATCGATGGGGCAAGATGTAAAGATGACAAATTGAAATTGCAATTTTCGCTGCCGATCACTGGTCAGCCGCCACAAGTTCGGTCGATCTTGTCTCCGCAGGGTTCGCAAAGTGCCGTATTTGCCGAAACGCGACATCTTTCGCGAACTCCGAGCCGATTGTGGTCGTTTGGCATCCACATTGCTACACTATAAAATCAGTCGAACAACGTGTGATGACTGAGAAAACACTTGTCAATGAAGGATTTGCCAGCACGGCGGTTCTGTAGAAACAGGTCTTTTTTTTATGACATGCACATTGTTGGCAGAATGGACTTGGGAAGCTCCCAAATTGCCGGTTGACAGCTGGTGGTTCTTGGGGGTTGTTCTGGTTCTGCTGGTCTTTTTCATCTGGCTGATTGCCCGGCTGACAACGACCGTGACCGAAGAAATTGATCCTGCGGAAATCGATCGACAAATGTTGACAGCGGTCAGCGAATTGCACAGCCAAGGTGAGTTGACCGTTGAGGAATACCGATCGATTAAGGGGCGATTGGTGACACGACTGACAGACAAAACGCCACGTGCCGATTCTGAGGATTCTACTCAGAAGGAGCACCTAGGAAAAGGATCTGAAGGTCCAGCACACCAGACAACCGAAAAGCCGTTAGGGTCGGAAACTTTGACGGACGCCACCGTCGAGACCTGCAACTCACCACTAGACCAAACTGACACACAGCACAACGAAACTCAATAGACGGCCAGCACTCGCGGGTTCGAGCAACGTTCAACCACATGCAACCAATCAATTGTCGCGATTGAGATTTTCAATCTGTGACTGCAACTACAACGGTTGGCAGGGAAGCCAGCAGTCGTGGAGACTACTCCCTGTAAACCGATCACGAGGTCGGATGAATCTGACAGACTCCAGTCTTCAGGGTCAGGACACCAGCTTCATCAACTTCGTCGATGACGATCAAAAGGAACAGAAATGCCATCTGGTAAGGAACTCGGACCCGGAAAGAAACCAACGCAGGGCAAACGCAATGCGAATTGTTCATTCTGCCGGAAGAACTATCGGGAAGTCGGACCGCTTGTTGAAGGTCCGGAAGACGTTTATATCTGCGGCGAATGCATTGAACTGTGCCAGTCGATTCTGGATCAGGAAAAACGCCGTCGTGGTTCGTCCACCAAACTGTTCAGTAAAGTTCCGTCTCCGAAAGAACTGGTGGCTTCACTGGACGAGTATGTCGTCGGCCAAGAACACGCCAAAAAGATGTTGTCGTTGGCCGTTCATACGCATTACAAGCGTCTGATGCACTGTCACGAAGGCGATGACAGCGGCGACAATGTTGAGATCGAAAAATCCAACATTCTGCTGGTCGGACCAACCGGTTGCGGAAAAACGCTGCTGGCCAAAACGCTGGCTCGAGTCCTGCAAGTTCCGTTTGCCATTGGCGACGCAACAACTCTGACCGAAGCTGGCTACGTCGGCGAAGACGTTGAGAACCTGTTGCTGAAACTACTGCACGCAGCTGACTTCGACATCGAAGCCGCTCAGCGAGGCATCATCTTCATCGATGAGATCGACAAAATTGGCAAGACCAGCCAAAACGTGTCGATCACGCGAGATGTTTCGGGCGAAGGCGTCCAGCAAGCGTTGCTGAAGATGCTGGAAGGCACGGTGGCGAATGTTCCTCCACAAGGCGGCCGCAAGCATCCAGAACAGCAGTACATTCAGATCGACACCACCAACATTCTGTTCGTCTGTGGCGGAACGTTCGTCGGCTTAGAAGATATTATTGCTCGCCGTTTGGGAAAAAAAGTCATCGGCTTCGGAAACAATTCAGACACTGAAGAAGAAGAAGTCCGCAACGAACTGCTGCACAAAGCAGACGTCGACGACATCATGGAATTCGGCCTGATTCCCGAGCTTCTTGGACGACTTCCCGTCATGGGAACGCTCACACCACTCAGCGAACCAGCTTTGGTGAAAATCCTGACTGAGCCGCGCAACGCGTTGGTTCGTCAATATCAGAAGCTGTTCGAAATGGAAGAATGCGAACTGGAATTCACCGAAGGTGCGTTGTACGAAATCGCCAAGCAGGCTCGCATCCGCAACACAGGTGCGCGTGGCCTGCGGAGTATCGTGGAACGAGCGATGTTTGACGTGATGTACAACCTGCCAGAACAGGAACGCGGTCAGAAGTTCCTAATCACGGAACAGATGGTTCGCGGAGAAGCCACTGGCATGACCGACGCCGCTGCTGCCTAGCAGAAATCTGCAATTAGAAACTGTCTATCAAACGGCACACAGCGAACCTTTCGCCGTGTGCCGTTTCTTTTTTGGTAATCCAAGGCCCCATGTCTAGATCCGCAGCCGATCCACAGACACCCCGTGACTTCGCTGTCCGAGTGGTGAAAACCCTGCGCGCGGCGGGATATGAAGCGTTGTGGGCGGGGGGCTGTGTGCGAGATGATTTGTTAGGCATTGTGCCGAAGGATTACGATGTCGCGACGACGGCCACTCCACACCAGGTGATTTCGTTGTTCGGGAAACGCCGCACGGTGCCCGTTGGCATCAGTTTTGGGGTGGTGATGGTGCTGGGGCCGAATCGAGCGTGCAGTCAGATCGAAGTCGCCACCTACCGCGCTGATGGAGAATATCTGGATGGTCGGCGACCGGATTCGGTGCAGTTCTGTTCCGCGGAAGAAGACGCTCGGCGGCGAGACTTCACCATTAACGGCATGTTCTACGACCCCATCCAAAAAGAGGTCATTGACTACGTCGGCGGACGACAAGATTTGGCAGCCGGAATCGTGCGGGCGATCGGCAACGCAGCAGACCGTTTTACGGAAGACAAACTTCGCATGCTGCGCGCGGTCCGGTTCGCGGCCACGTTCGAATTCCAACTGGACGCCGCCACCGCCGCAGCGATTCTGTCACTCAGGCAGCAGATTTCGCAGGTCAGCGTCGAACGCATTGCACAGGAATTGCGTCGCATGCTGTCGCATCGAACGCGTGCGGTCGGGATGCAAAGACTGATCGACGTGGGCTTGCACGAAGCCGTCTTCGGGCCACTGTTCGACGCTGCGTTATCAGGGAACGAGTTTGGGAAAATCCGCGATGTCTTAGAACACCTGCAGCAGCCAACGTTCGAACCATCACTGTGCGCTGTGTTCCAGTTGATGTTCGACGCCGGTGCGACAATACGCCGAGACCGATCGAGCAGAATTGCTGGCGCTTGTCGCAAACTGAAATTGTCGAACGAAGAAACGGATTCCATTTGCTGGATCGCAGAATCTGCATGGCAGTGTCAGCGGGCAGAAGAAAAACCGCTGCACGTGTTGAAGCCGGTCTTGGCGGATGGGCGAGCCGCGTTGTTGCTGGATTACCTGAAAGCCACCGCCATCGCCGTTCAACAGCCGCCGGTTGATACTGACTTTCTGCAGGATTACATCAACAGGACGCCGCAGAATGTGCTCGCCCCGCAGCCGCTGATCGACGGCGCGGATCTGCAGTCGTTGGGGATCACTCCGGGGCCGATTTTCAAAGATCTGCTGCAGACCATTCGGAACGAACAGCTGGATGAAGTTCTGGCAGATCGAGCTGCAGCGCTGGCGCGACTCAACAGCTTGGCGGAATCGGTTCGGGCGGAATAGAGTGTTCGGCCCGACGGTGCTACAATGCGATGGCTGATCTGTTTGCCTCACGCGTTTGGCCGCATGCAATGCCTCCGACATCTGACGAACCTGTGCCTCAAGCTTCCGGCGTGCATCCGCATCCCGCGTGTGGCGATGTGCAGCGATTGCTGGAAGACTGCGACATCCGGCGCACGCGAGCCAGCGGGCCGGGTGGTCAGCATCGGAATAAGGTGGAAACGGCGGTTGAAATCACTCATCGCCCGACCGGTCTGGTTTCGCTAGCTTACGAACGCCGCAGCCAAGAACAAAATCGCAAGGTGGCCGTGTTTCGGATGCGATTGCAGCTGGCCACGTTTCATCGCTGCGTGACTTCGGCGATCGTCGAACCTTCGACGCTATGGCAGACTCGCTGTCGGAACCAGCGAATTTTGTGCAACCCGGATCACGAGGATTTTCCCGCGATGATTGCCGAAGCGATGGACGCCGTGTACGCCAAAGATTACGACATTCGCCCCGCCGCTGCCGCGCTGGGGTGTTCCAATTCGCAGCTCGTACGGTTTCTGGCCAAAGCTCCCGCAGCTTTGAGTCATGTCAACGGCGCTCGCCAGCAGATAGGTTTGCGGCAAGTGAAAACCTAGTCCGCAGGTTGGCAAAATGTCCAGAAACGTTCAAATTGGCGGTTATCTTCGTCCGTTCTGTTGTTGATACTGCGGAACGTTGTTCCGTTGGTGAAAACGGGATATCATTATTGGCCTGCCCGAATTTTTCCTCTCTCCTGACTGCAGATCCAACGCAAGCTTGGTTCTGAAATTCACACGTCTCATGAATTCCGCCGCTCATATTGCCCGTCCCGGCCAACTCCAGTTGCCTATTGGATCTGAGTTCGACTTTCAGCCACGAACCCACGTGGTGTTTGGCGCAGGTCGTTTTTCATCACTGGGTCAGATCGCCAAAGAATTTGGCAAGCAACGCGTGCTGTTGGTGACCGATCCTGGCCTAAAGGCCGCTGGGCATTGTTCCACGGCCGTGAGTTTTCTGGAAGCCGCCGGCCTTTCGGTGGCAGTGTTTGACGATGTGGCGGCCAATCCGACCACGGATGACGTCGACCGCTGCGTGGCGTTCGCGAAACAGCATCAGATTGAACTCATCATTGGACTCGGCGGCGGCAGTAGCATGGACTGCGCCAAGGGCGCGAACTTTTTGCTGACCAACGGTGGTCGGATGCAGGACTATCGCGGTGTGGGCAAAGCCAGGCACCCGATGTTGCCGATGATTGCCGTGCCCACCACGTCCGGCACAGGCAGCGAAGCCCAGTCGTTTGCTGTCATCGCCGACGCGAAGACTCACATGAAAATGCCCTGCGGCGATGCGAAGGCGGCCTGCAAGGTGGCGATTCTGGATCCGGAATTGACGGTCACCATGCCGCAATCGGTGGCGGCGGCGACTGGCATCGACGCGATGACGCACGCAATCGAAAGCTACGTCACTTCAAAACGCAACGCCGTGTCTCAAATGTTCGCCCGTCAAGCATGGCAGCTGCTTTCTAGCGCTTTTCCGATTGTGATGGAACAGCCGGACAACGTCGAAGCTCGCGGCCAGATGCTGCTGGGTTCTCATTTGGCGGGGGCCGCTATCGAAAACAGCATGCTAGGAGCCACTCACGCAGCCGCCAATCCATTGTCGGCACACTTCAATACAGTTCACGGAATCGCAGTCGGCGTGCTGCTGCCGCACGTGATTCGCTGGAACGCTGTGGAGGTGGGGCAACTGTATCGCGACCTCGCGATTTCCGCTGGCTGGGCGGACCGACGGGATTCTGAGACGGACGCATCGGAGGCACTGGCCCGTGGATTTTCGGATCTGCTGCGAATCGGAAGCATGCCCACAACCTTAACGGCCGCACTTCCCGGCACCATCGATCAGACGATTGTCGATACTTTGGCTGCCGAAGCGTCTCAGCAGTGGACGGCCAGCTTTAATCCACGAACAATGGACGAAGCTTCGTTCCGCGAAATCTATCGGAACGCAATCTAACCTGCGTGGAAAGCGTTAAGGAATCACACACATGATCAGCTCAACCAGACGCCCTTTCCTAGCAATCGCTTTCGTGGCCATCGCCTGCACATTGCAATCGCCATCGATACTGGTTGCCGACGATCCGGCAATTGCAGCGACAGATTCAGCAGCCAGCAGTGCCCCCACGGCTCCGACAGCTCCCACCGAATCCAGCTGGGCATCATTCCGCAACGGAGCCGCTCAACGCGGAATCGCAAACACCACTTTTGCGGCAGATCCCCAAGTCAAATGGGAGCTAGCTTCCAAAGATGGTTGGGTGGCAACCTGTGCAATCGTGGGCCAGCATGTCTATGCTCCCGCGTTGCAGGGATATCTGTATTGCCTGAACCTAGAAACCGGCAAGGAAATCTGGAAGTATCGTTCGATCGAAAGCCAAGACGAAAAGACGTTCGCTCCAGGCTTTAAGGCGGCTCCCTTAGTCACAGACACGATGGTATTTGTGGGAGACGAAGACGGACTGCTGCACGCGATCGACCGCAAAACTGGTCTCTGCAAATGGAAGTTCGCCACGGGCGCTGAAATCGCTGGTGGAGTCGCGATGTACAAGGACCAACTGCTGTTGGCGTCTCACGATGCGTACCTGTATTCGCTGGGGCAGGACGGCCAAGAAAAATGGAAGTTCGAAACACAGGATCGCATCAATTGTTCGCCTGGAATCGCCGATCGATTTACGTTCGTCAGTGGTTGCGATGAACATTTGCGAGTCATCGATTTGGACACGCACAAAGAGGCTCACGATATCGAAATGGAATCATTCCTGATTGCATCTCCAGCCATCGCGGACGACATGCTGTATGTCGGCACACATGGCGGCGATGTGGCCGGTGTCAACTGGAAGACGGGCGAAATCAAATGGCGTTATCGAGGCGACCGCGAAATGCCTTACCATGCTTCGGCCTGCGTGACGGACGATCTGGTATTAGTGGGTGGTCACGACAAATCGATGCACGCCATCGATCGACTGACTGGCCAAGGACGCTGGACCTTTCCTACCAAAGCGCGGATCGATTGTTCTGCAGCCGTGGTCGACAGCCGAATTTTCTTCGGTTCGGGCGATGGCAACATCTACGGACTTTCGCTGGCTGATGGCCAGCAGGTTTGGAAGTTCAACGCCGGAAAACCGGTGAACGCTGGCATTGCGATTGGCGAAGGGTGTATGGTAGTCGGTGAAGATGCCAGCAACGGACGACTTCGCTGCTTCAAATAAGCAGACTTTAGAAGAACCAGCCGTTTTGGCGCTAGCCACGGACGTTGGGAACCGTGGCTAGCGCCAAAACGGCTGGGATTGTAGAACCACTTCAGACGGCTGAAGTGTGACCGGAAACTAACTCAAGCACTCAGGTCAGATAGATAAGTACGCCCGATGACAACACTTGACGTATCAACGACCACCGAAGTTGGCAGCTATTTTATCTCCAACTATCCGCCGTTTTCCTTGTGGAACGCCGATAACGTGCCGCAGGCGTTCGAAGCGTTCGATAAGCCGAACGCCGAAACAGCGCGTGACACAATGGGGTTGTATATTCACATCCCGTTCTGCCGAAAACGCTGCAAGTTCTGCTACTTTCGCGTCTACACCAACCAAAACGCCAAAGCGATCGAAGACTACGTTCAGGCACTCATCAAAGAGATCGAACTCTTTAGCCACAAGCCGGGCGTCCAAGGCCGCGAACTGGAATTCGTCTATTTCGGCGGCGGCACTCCATCGTATTTAAGTTCCAAGCAGTTGCGTTCTTTGCGGGAACGGATGAGCGAACATGTGACGTGGGAGAAAGCCAAGGAAGTCACCTTCGAATGCGAACCGGGCACCTTGAGCCTTGAGAAACTGCAGACGCTGAAAGATATCGGTGTCACCCGAATCTCTCTGGGCGTCGAAAACTTCGACGACAAAATCCTCGAAGAAAACGGCCGCGCGCATTTGTCACCAGAAGTCATGAAGGCCTACGACTGGATTCAGGATGTCGGATTTCCGCAGGTGAACATCGACCTGATTGCGGGGATGGTCGGTGAGACGAATGCCAATTGGCAGAGCTGCATCGAAAAGGCGATCGCCATGGATGCCGACAACATCACGGTGTATCAGATGGAACTGCCGTTCAATACAGTGTACTCCAAGGAAATGAAGGAACAGGGCCTAGAATCGCCGGTGGCCGACTGGCCAACGAAGCGGCGTTGGGTGAGTGAAGCGATGGATCAGATGCAGGCCGCTGGCTACCACATTTCCAGCGGCAACGAACTGATCAAGAATCCGGAAACCGATCACTTTGTCTATCGCGACAACGTTTGGCGAGGTTGCGATTTGGTGGCGACGGGCGTTTCGTCGTTCGGGCATTTTCAAGGCGTACACTATCAAAACTTGGACAAGATCGAAGACTATATTGAGACCGTGAATCGCGGCGAAGTGCCGATCAATCGAGCACTCAAGCCAACCGATCATCAGCTGTTGATCCGCGAAGTGGTGCTACAAATGAAAGAAGGCCACATCAACGCCGCCACGTATCGGCAAAAATTCGGCGTCGAAATCCTGCAACAGTTCTCAGAAGCCTTCAGCAATCAACAGAAGGCGGGCTTCCTGACCGTCGACGGCGACCAGATCACGCTGACTCGCAAGGGCCTGCTGCAGGTCGACAGCCTGCTGCCAGAATACTTCGAAAAAGAACACCGCGCGGTCCGCTACACCTAGGCCGGACGGTGAATCATTGTGGTACCGGCGGCAACCAACGCGGTTACGGTTTTGATTGGCTGAAACTGCAAGCGACTTGACGTAGCGGAAGTCGTCCAGACCAGTGCTTTCAACATTGGTTTTCGCTGCGTTTATCGAAAATTCGTTTAGCCGAGCAGTGAACGGAGTCTCGATTGTTTGTTCGCTTGGGCGGCGGCTTCTGGGGCCGACGCTTTTCGGCGTCTTCACCGCCGAGGTCGTCGTTTGTGTTGGCGGAGGACAGGTTTCGTGGAGCGTTGATGGTCGACGCTGACGGCGCAGCAGGACCGCCTTTCTCCTTTCTCCTTTCTCCTTTCCTCATTGCGTTCCCCTCCTCCCGCCTGCAGAAACACAACTTCATCGGGCAAACAGATTCCCACCAGCGAACATCGTGGGCACTTGGGACTATCAACCAGAGGCGGCGGAACATACGTGTCGGCCGCGGTTGCTCGAAATTCCGCCAGCAGTTGCGGCGTTCGCGCCACCAGTTCATCGTCAAACGGAATCACAACGCGTTTCTTCGATTGGATAAAGTACTCTTCGATCGCCCACCGGTCGGCCACGGCTTCTAGAATCTCGCGGGCCGTCGCCGCTTCGCTGGTGCAGAAGTACGGTGCCCAGCCGCCGTCTTCGAAGCGCACAATCACCACGCGAATGACGCCGCCCGTCAATCGAGACGTCGCGACAAACGTCTTGTGCTGACGAGTGACT
>JBDNHJ010000105.1:0-40511 GCA_041688835.1 Fuerstiella sp. | reverse complement strand
GATATTTCAGATTGATCACGGCACCGACCAGAACTCACAAACCAACAATCTCAATCTTGTCATACCGAAAGCGGTCATCAGAACATGCGTGTTCCGATGACCGTTTTTTCGTGCGCCGATTTCCGTGTCGATCTGAAATCTGCTGCCCCGGCCGGAATCTATGTACTGTGAGAAGTCTGGGTTTGCATGAGCTTTGAAATTGACTCGCAGGTCCAACAGGTTTTGGCGACGCTGGCCGAATATGAAGGTTCTCATCCAAATGCAGACATTCAGGCGAAGTGCCAAAATGCAGTATCCATTCGAATTCGGATTGTCGATTGCGATTTTGACGGAATGGATCGAGTGGATCGGGAACCGGCGGTCTGGAAATTGTTAAAGACGTTACCGGAAGACATTTTTTCAAACATCACAATGCTCGTATTGCTGACACCCAAGGAAGCGGAAAGCTCGTTGGCAAATCTGGAGTTCAATGATCCCATTCCTTCGCGTCGGTGATAGACACGGCTGTCAAATGACTTCCACCGTTAAACAGCACTCCGGACAGTCAAACTAAAACACACCGTATACTCCGGACTTCACAAACTCCACTTGGTTGTCACGCACTTGATAGTCCACACCGACGTCGAACAGCAGGTGGTCCAGTTCGTGCTGATGTGCGTGAACAAAGTTGCGAAAGAAGTCGGGGTACTGCTGCCAATCCAAAAAGAACCGCAGTTGTTGCACATTTACGCCAGAAAAATACACGGTGTTGCTGGTGCGTTTGTTGGCTAGGCAAATTGTGTGGCAGTCCATCAGTTCCGGACGCAGCAGCGCTTGTTCCAGCGTGTTCGGATCGTTCAGAAAGGCTGCACAGTTCACCTTGTCGCGAATCGCATCTCCATCAGTCGCGGCAAAAAAGAAGTACAAGTTTTCCATCTGCGTCGCGTGCGGGTCATCGGTGAAGCCATAGCTGATTCCGCTGGAAACCGTGCTGCCGGGATTGCCGACATACACATGCACCACGTCGATTTTTCCGTTGGCTGCGGCAACATCAGCGGTCAGGTCGAAGGAAAACATAAAGTACGGCAAATGCTGTCCGGCTGTTGTCGGAAACTGTAATTGTCCCGCACAGCCAGCCGCCAAGCGTTCCACCGACACCGCTCGATCCTGCCGTTCGTAGTCGTACAAATAAACTTCCAACGACCATGCCCCATCAACCTGCTTGACGCCGTACACGCTGCGGAAGTCACCCAACGCCGCCTGAATTGTTTCGACACTTTCCGCCAACCAAGTTGCAGCCGGCATGCGTTGAATCGCCAGCCACAGTAAACTCGAAGCCCGCAGCTTTCCTTCGCCCGGCGCGGGAGCATCGTAGGGCCACCAGCAATAATTCCGATAAGGATCACCCGGACGGATGCGTTGTGATAGGATTCGCGGGTCAAGCACAGGACCGGATTCAGAGTCTGACAGAGCGGGCATAGCGGAAACATTTCAGGACGGGTGACAAGTCATGACGCTGCGAGAAGCCTTCGCCGATTTCGGGATGGACGAATTATGCGAATGGATCGTGGCTCGCCAACCACCCCTGCTGTTCGAACGTTCACTGCGACTACAGCCCGATACCATTGAAGCTCGCCGCTGTCTGTTTTCTTTCCCCACGCCAGCGCTGGGAACATCTGCTGAGACGGAAGTTTTGCAGATTTGTCGATCCATGAGCAGCCCGGAACAGCAACTGCGTGCGATTCAGCGATTCTTTCGCGGGGCTCATCACGTACACTTCGGATTTGAATACGCGAGTGGAACGGTGATCGGAAAGTGCTATCTGGAACTCGGGAATGACGATTCGGCCAATCCCCATCCTCGCCAAGGTTCACAACTAAAATTCTTGGGCTACAAGTGGTCGATGAATGATGATTCAATCGCTGTCGTCAGTCGATATCGAACTCTGGTCACCAGCACCTGGGATCAACTGCTGCAAACCATGCAGCAACAGGTCAGCGATCACTTCCATGCCGGATTGACCTCGCTGCTGCATGAATTCCAGCCCCACGATCGTGTGGCCGTCACGGATTTGCATCCGCTGGAAGTGGTCGAAGAAGGCAGCGACCGGCGATCCTACGACCTGAATGTTTACGCTCACGAACGTCCGGTCGCAGCCGTCGCAAATCCCATCCGCGCCGTCGCCGAATCACTGAACTGCGATCTATCCCCGCTGGAATCTTGGCTCGCCGCCCATCACGACGCCACGGTGGGCCATATTGCCATCGGACACAGCCGCACCGGTCAGCCGTTCGTAACGATTTACCATAGCGCAGATATCAACGCCGTTGTGTTGCGTTAGTTGCAACTAAGGCTTGGTCGCCGTGATTAACAAAAACGGAACTTCCAACCGAATTTGCTGAACGTTGATCTTGGTAAACCCGGCCTGTTGCAGACCTGCTTGATACGCGTCTGGTTGGCGGTATGAACGAAAAAACAGCATCACGGGCAACAGACCGTACGGCGTGTCTTCGACGCTAAAGTCCCAGCGCTGGCGTTCGAAAATCAGCACGGTTCCTCCAGGCGGTAACGAATCGAACGTCTTGTGCAGCAACAGCGACATGTGTTCCTCGGGCCAGTCGTGCAGCACGGATTTCCAAGTGATCAGGTCGAAACCCTCCGGAAACGGATCTCGCAACATATCAGCGGGCCGAAACTCAATCCGCGATGCTTCTGGCAAGGGCTGCAGGTGCCGTTGTCCGACTTGGCAAACGACCGGCAGGTCCAAAACGGTGGCTCGCAGTTCTGGAGTTCGCCGGCAAATCTGCAAGGCAAATTCGCCACTATTCCCGCCAATGTCCAGCATGTTTTGATGCTGGCTAAAGTCATAGTGTTGATGGCAAACCGGAGCTTCGTAGCGGGTCAGCATGGTTGTCAGCTGCATCCATCTTGAAGCCTGCATGCAGTTCGCCGTCGTGACTTCGACGCAACGACCGTAGTCGAACAGTTCGAACAGTTTGGCCGTCGCCATAAAGTCTTCCGCAGACTTCAGCAGTTGCGGCATTTTTTCGAAGAAGTCGGCCGCGACGATGTTGGAGAAGTTTAGTTTGGTGACCATCAGATCACGAAACTGCAGCGCGCTTCGAAAGGTTTCCGTTAGACTGATCCGTTGTTCAGAAACGCGGAGCACGCCCGATTTGGCTAACATTTGCAGCAGAAATTCGCCCCCCGCAGGATCGCAGTCGTCGCCGTGAAACAGCTGATCAGCGGACACCACGTCAACGGCCTGCAGCCGATCGATGATGCCGAGTTCAAACGCCGCCTGCAGCACGCGAGCCTGTAGAGCATCGCTGACGAAGGGTTCGGTGATGAGGTATTCGCGTGACATGAGGACTTGCGGATTTGAAAACGTGGGAGAGGCTGCCAGCCTGTCATTGGTGCATTGACAGGCTGGCAGCCTATCCCACGGTGTCACTCGGCGGCAGGCAGCAGATCTTGTTCTGGTCGGTCCAAAGCCATGATGGCGGCGTAGTCGGCAAAGGCATAGAAGTGAATCAGCTTGGCCGAAATTAATTCTTCCGCCGCTTCCAGTGCATATTGTTCTCGCAACGCCACCTTCAGCAAATCGCTTTCGCCCGCTTCGAATTTTGTGCGTTCGATGTCCGCCATCTGCGAAGCCAATTCCACTGCGACACGGGCTTTTTCAGCGGCTTCACGACTTTGAGCCAGCGCGGCATAGACGGCTCGAACTTCAGCCGCCACTTTGTCTCGAACCATCTGCCGCTTCGCACTCACCTGCGCAATTTTGCCTTGGACGGCAGTCATTTTTCCGAGTCCCTTGCGTCGTTCGAGTGGCACTTCGAAGAACAGTGCGGCTTCCAATTCAAATTCCGACTTATCGCGTTTCTTGCTGGTCGGTTCCCCCATATCCTGTGCGCCGACCAATTGAGCATCTAGGCCGGGACGGGTCATGTTGATCGCTTCGGCATAGTCGACTTGCAAACTTTGCAACTGAAATGCGATCGCGGCCAGTTCCGGGCGACTCTGTTCCGCTCGCACAATGTCAAGCTCCACGTCTTCTAAGGTCACGTTGCGAAGCAAAGGAAATGTGGGCAACAGTTCCAGCGGCGGCACAACGGGCTGTCCCGCATCGTCTCGCAGAAACAAAGACAGCTTGATGGCGGCTTGCTGGTATTCGCCGCGAGCTTTCGCCAACTTCGCTTCGCGTTTTGCAATCGCCCGACGATTATCGACCAGTTCCGGCGGTCCCAGATCTCCAAGTTCAACGCGGCGTTCGACCTTGGCATCACGTTCAATCGCCAAGTCCAACCATTGTTGGCCAAGTCTCAATTTCTGCCCGGCGGAAATCCACTTCCAGTACGCCATTCCGGCTTCACGGCTGAACATCACCAAGTTGGCTCGAATCACCGGATCGGCGATTTGTTGATCATAAGTGGCACGCCACAGTGCAGCACGTCGGGCGTCGATATCGCGATCGCGGATCAGCGGGACACGCACACCCGCCTTGAATTCACCACCATCGTTGGTTTCGCGTTCTTGATACCATGGTTCAAAATCACCGCCGCCGTTGCGATAGCCACCAAACACTTCACCGCCACCGTACAGCGGGGTGTGAAAACCGGCTTGGTTGCGATAGGTTTCATAAAATCCCAGCGGTTGATTCTCACTGCTCGCTTTTAACTTGGTGTCGAATTCCCCCCATGCCGACAGCTGATTCCCATTGGCTATTTGCCGCTCCTGATAAGCCGCGCGCACCAAAGGATAAGATCGATGCACAGATTCCACAACATCCTGCAAAGACACAGGTGCGGGCGCTGCGATTAGCTGAATGACGGATTCCACATCTGCTGGCAGAATGGTGTTCGGCTTGGAGTCTGGCTTCAAATCCAGTTCGGTTTCTGATTCCAAGTCAGCTGTTGATTCCGTTTCTGATGCAATTTCCGATTCGGTTTGAAAAGCGGTGAGCACAAAAGGCTCAACCTTGTCAGCCACATCGTGCTTCAACTCAGGGACGTCGGTGACAGCCAGTTTCGGGTTCTCAACCGGAAAGTCGATGGATCCGGAATCACGAACAGCCACTTCCGGACTTCGCGACGTAGCGCACCCTACGCAAATGATGGGAAACAAGATGACGATGCAACGTAGCATGGCAGGCGACAACCTTTCTTCGAAGTAACCCGCGCACAACTGATGACGGGCCTGATCTTCAAAATCGGCACAGCGTACAAAAACGGTGCAGGTCGTCGTCGCCATCGGCCAGAAATTCGGAATGCCGCCCCACTTCCAACGCCTGTCACGAATGTTCCGATTGGAGTGATTCTGCGAGGTGCGGTGTTGTGTCAACGAATCTGCAGCAGCAGCCAACGTTGCGGAAAACGTTCAGTGGCGGATCAACGTAGCCAAACTGTTCTCGGTGGTCTCCACCGAGAACGGTTGGAGGTCTCGGTGGAGACCACCGAGCTACGGACCCGGGCGCTTGCTACTTCGGCAATTTTGGCGGCTTGTTTTTTTCCTTGCCATCGTCTTCACTTTGAGTGATCACAGGCGGGAAGCCGTTGATGTTTCGCCAAAGTTCGTACCACAACGGAACGGTTTCCAGCAGCACCCAAGAATTCGTCCGCACGCCCTGACGAAGATAGCGTTCATCCGGCCATTGCTCGCCTTCGCCTTCGGGGCGAATCAGCACTCGGAACTTGCCCTTGCCATTGTCGGTGGCATCCACAGAAACCACGGTGCCCCCGAATGTTCCGACAGCCACCGACGGCCAGCCGGCGAATTGAACCGCTGGCCAACCTTCGAACTGCAGTCGAGCATGTCGACCGACTTCGACCAGTGGGGCATCGTTGCCGTCCAGCCAAACCTGCACAGCTCGGTCAGCCGTATCGGGCACGATCACACACAGCGTATCACCTTCTTTGACCATCTGACCGCCCTGATTCGCGCTGATGGATGTTAGAAAACCATCGAACGGTGCCGTGATGATTTGGCCGTTCTGCCGAGCAACCTTGGTCTGCATTTCGGAAAGATCTTTCTCAGCCTTGCTAAGATCTCCGTTCGCCTTAGCGACTTCACTGTCTGCCTTGGCCACTTCGCTTTTGGCTTTTTCCAGCAGTGCGATGGCGTAATCGATGTCTCCCTGAGCCTTTTGCTCTTTGGCCGATCGATCACGTTTTTTGCCTTCGAGTTCGTTCTTGGCGGATTCTACGTACGCCTTCGCTTTTGCCACTTTGGCAATCGCTTCCGTCTGTTTTCTTTCGGCCATCTGCAGCATCACATGAGCCACAATTTCTTCTTCGAATAACTGCTTCTGACGCACATAGTCGAGGACAATTTGCTTCTGCGCGGCCTCGACTTCTTCCAACTGCCGTTCCTCAGCATCCACCTTGTTGATCGCAGCAGCAATGGCAGCGTCGGCGGATAACAGAATTTGTTCTTTGGCAGAGACGTAGGTCTTCACCAGCGCCTCCTGAGACTCGACAGCTCTGGATGCTGCTTCCGTGCTCGTTATTTTTGCAGCCCGCAGAATTTTCGAAGCTGCGACAAGGGCTTCACTCTCTCGCTGCTGATCCTTAAGTCGGCCCATCAAGCCTGCGTCAATGTCCTCCACTTCTGCAATCAGATCACCCTTTTTGAGGTGCGCATTTTCAAACACATTGTCGCCCCAGCGAACGATTCGCCCTTTGATGGCGACTTCGATCGGCTGCTCGCGTTCTCCCGGAGCAAACGCAATCACGTCGCCGGCTCCCCTGACAGACTGCTGCCATGGGGCAACAGAAACGAGTGCGAAACCGAGTACCAGCATCGCCAACAATGCCTTGCCGATACGCCGCGCGATTCGTGACGATCGAGCCAGCCGCAACGACGGCAATAGTGCTTCGCTGTAGGCGGCCGGTCCCAGCATGCGGCCGGATGTCTGTTCTGCTGCGGAAATCATGTCTGTTCGAGAAATCATTTCGACACCTCTGGATCAGCTTTGCCCGCATCAGGTTGATGCACGGCCCGTACTTTAACAACTTGTTTGCAACGACTCGCAATCGCTTCGCGACCTGTTGTCACCACCAGCGTCCATCGACGGTCGGGATGCAGTAATGAGTCCAAAGCGACTTTCAATTCGGCATCCGACAGCCCATCCAGTAATCCATCCACCAGCAGCAGTCGCGGCTGGCCAGCCATCGCTCGAGCCAGACACAGCAGATCTCTTTGAGTGCCCGACAGAGGCGCTCCTTCTCCGGTCAGGCGTGTATCAAACCCATCAGGCAGACGCAGCAGCTGATCATACAGTCCAACGTGCTCCAACGCCTGTCGGACATGCGCCGAAGTGACTTTGGCTCGATGCAGATGGACGTTTTCTTCCAGTGTGCCAGAAAAGATTTCCGAATCTCGCACCAGCGCGACATGATGTCGGAACACGTCTGATCGCACATCCTGAGGATCGAGTCCGTCAATCGTCACATGCCCTGCGGTTGGAAATCTGAGCCCGTAGATCAAGTCCATCAACGTGCTTTTCCCACTACCGCTGCTGCCGAGGATGGCGGCAGATTCGCCGGATGCAACGGTGAACGTGACCGAGTGATGAAGTCGACTGCGGTTGGCACTCTTTTTGTGATCGACGCCTTCGACCTTCAGTACAGCAGGCCCGGTGGAATTCATTTCCATAATGCCGTCGTGGCGTTCTGTTGGCAGGTCGAACAACACACCGAGTTTGTCAACGGCGGCCAACAGGTCGTAAAAACTTTCCATGTGCTTGCCAAGTTTCGCAAACGCACCGACGATGACTGTCACGATCAGTTCCGCAGCCACCAGCTGTCCCAGTGTCAGCTGACCGTCGATGACCAGCCAGCCACCGATACCCAGCAACGCCGTGCTGGCCACTGCCTGTAGACCCAGCGCGAACAAAATTTGCCGCATCAAAATGCGAAAGTGCTTTTGTCGCGCTTCCAGATATTCGTGAACCAATCGGTCAGTGCGTTCTAGTGCGAGGTCTGATCCGCCAGCCGTGCGAAAGGCGGTGGGGCAACGCGAAATATCTTCCAGCCAAGAAGCCATGTGGTACTTGTGTTTCGATTCCTTGATCGCACTGTCGACGGCACCACGTCCGAGCACAAAGATGATAAACGCGATCGCCGCCATCATCACCACGTCCAAGCCCAGCAACCAAGGATGATAGAACGCCAGCACGGCCATGCCGATCAGTGCGCTCAAAATCAAACCTAGGCCGTCCAATAGCAACTGCGCGGCAACTTTTTGAACGGTGACGATGTCAAAAAACCGATTCGCCAGCTCAGGCAAATAAATACCATCGGTGGATTCCGTGGTGGCGCGAGGCAGCCGAAAGGCAAGGTCACCGGCGACGCGCGCAAACAGCCGCCGCTGCACAAGCTCCGCCACATAGGTCTGTAAAGCCCGCATGGCTGCCGAAAATGCCAGAAACGTCAGCAGGATCAGAGCCAATACAAAAACCGGCTGAATGTAACGCCCAAAGGCCACGGTGTTCACCAAAGCTTCGACGGCGATGGGCGTGGCCAACATCAGCAGCCCCACCACAAATGCGAACACCACAATGATCCAAATGTCGGACCACTCAGGCTTCAGCAATGCCTGCAGTCGAGCGACCGGCTTCATGCCATGACCGTCTTTCACTGTCGCTTTCAGGTCTCCTCGAATCACCACGCATCGAATTCGGCCGTCCGTCACAAACGGCTGCAACGCTCGTTTGACTTGGCCAAAACTACCGGTCCTCTTCTGACCGACGCCCTCAGTCTCCAAAATCTCAACCCGACGGCTGGTCAACATCCGAGCACTCAGCCAAGACCCGTTGACATCTTCTCGGTTGGTGACAATTTGCTGACCATTTTGGACTAGCTTCACCGCTTCGGCAATCGAGCAGTCGATCGTTTTTGTGGCGAGCCCAATGCTTTGAGCGGCTTCTGTCAGCCACTTCCACCACATCTGTTTTTCTTCGCCCGGCCAAGCCGATTCTGCTTCATACCACGCCCGCCGACCCGCCGCCATTTCGACATCAGGAAGCTGCAGCGTCAACTGCTCAACGATCCATGATCCGGCGACCGTCGTGTCAGCCACAGACTTTGGATTTTGGATAGGACTGTCTGCCATATTCTCGACTCTTCGTAACGCCGCTTCGCTGAAGGACTATTATTCTGCTGCAATCAACGCCAGAAGATCGCCAATCTTGCGGTGAGACTCAATCGGATGTCGCAGCGGTTGGTCGACCAACACCACATAGCGGTTACGGCGGCCGATCCTTTCGCGTTCGATAAATCCACCGCTTTCCAAATCGTGAATAATTCTTTGCACCGCTCGTTCCGTAATTCCAACTTCCAAAGCGACTTCTCGCAGCACCAATTCGGGATTGCTGTGCAACACAACCAGCACGTGCGAATGGTTGGTCAGAAACGTCCAACGGTGACCATTATTTTCTGGCTGTGACTTCGTTGTCGGCAGTTTTCCGGCCGTACTCTCATCAACTGGCTCCTTATTGGCACTCGATGGCTGAAAGCTCGACATTAAACTGCCCTCCGCTGTTGTCATTGGGACACGCAAAAAATCCTTCGCATCTAACCCGGATCTCCTAAACCGCTTGGACCGCTGGCCAGATGAGCGAAACCACGCAGCTGATTCGCGACTGAAGATTCGTGAATTGCGTGGCTCTCGTCGGTGTTCTAACACAATTTTCGGTAATTCAAGTCGGAATACTCAACGTCAGACATAAAAAACACGAATATTGATTGACGTAATACTTGTCGTGTATAACATGCCGCGTATTAAAATTCGTACTATTGCTGTCGCGGGAAAAAAATGTCAACGGTCATCACCAGTCTGTTCTTACTGCCCAGTCTCTGTGTCCTGTTATTGCTGGTGATCATCCCATCAGCATTCGCCAACCGGCATGTTCGGGGAATGATCCGACTGGCCACAGCTGCCACGGCGATGACGGCCGTCGCCGGGCTGATCGGCCTGCTCACCAGTCAGCTGGTGAGTCCCACGCATGTTCGTTGCACGCTGATCGATTTCAGTTCTCCGATCCAGCTCAGCGTCTACGTCGACGGCATTTCTGCCTTAATGCTGACCCTAGTGGCCAGTGTGGGTTGGGTGGTCTGCAAATTTTCTGTTCGCTATTTGGATGGTGAACCCCAACAGGGAAACTATTTTCGTTGGACCGGATTCACAATCGGAGCGGTGTCGCTGTTTGTTGTGGCTGGCAATGTTCCCCTGATGATTTTCGGGCTGTTGCTGACAAGTATCGGTCTGCACTATCTACTGGTGCATTATAAGGACCGCCCAGCGGCTCGGCGAGCTGCCGCGACGAAGTTTGTGTTCAGCCGCATCGGTGATGTGTGCCTAGCGATCGCGGGCGTGCTGTTGTTCAAAGAATTTGGAACTTTAGAATTCCCTCAACTGTTTGCTGCCGCCACAGCAGCCAGCGATGCCGTGGTATCCAACAGTCGCTCATTGCCCATCGCCGGCGGATTGCTAGTCATGTGTGCGGTGTTCAAGTCGGCTCAGTTTCCGTTCCACACTTGGTTGCCAGAAACCATGGAAGCCCCGACGCCGGTGTCTGCCATGATGCACGCAGGAATTGTGAACGCGGGTGGCTATCTGCTGATTCGCATGGCTCCAGTCGTGTCTTTGGCTCCAGCGGCCATGTGGCTGGCGGCCGGGTTGGGTGCCTTCACGGCGATCTTTGCCGCGTTGGTGATGATGTCTCAAACCAGCGTCAAACGCACGTTGGCTTGGTCGACGATCGCTCAAATGGGCTTTATGATTCTGCAATGCGGACTCGGTGCGTTCTCTGCCGCGATGCTGCACATCATCGCCCACTCGCTGTACAAAGCTCACGCATTTCTATCCAGCGGCAGTGTGATGGCTGACAGTTACGCCATGGCCGGAGTGGAAACAAAAACACGGTCTGGCCTTGCAAGTGCAGCGGCCTTCTGTGTGGCAGCTGCATTGACCGGAGGAATCTTTATCTCAGCTTCTTCGGTCGTCGGAGTTTCGCTGGTATCGAAGCCGGGCGGTTTTCTGCTAGGGTTTGTGCTGTGCCTGAGTCTCACGCGCTGGCAATGGCAGACCTTGCTGAACGGTCCTCAGTTTCTGCTGCGTGGAATCGCCACGACAATGGTGCTGATCGCCGCCTATCTGGTCAGTTTTAGCATGGTTGATGCCGTCGTCGTTGGAGCTTTCGAAGAAGTGTCTGTGGCTGGCGACAATTGGCTGCTGAATAGTCTTGCGATCGCGTTTGCCGCCTTAATGTTTGGTGAATTGCTGATCCGAAAGTACGCTCGTTCTGCGTGGCTGCAACGGCTGTACGTCCATTCATCGAACGGCTTCTATCTCGACACAATCTGGAACCGAGCCACGAAAGTCTTCTCCGCCTAGGATCGTGCATGTGACATTGGCTTCCAGCCTGTGTTTCGGTATTCACAGGCTGGAAGCGTCTGGGGCGATTGTTATCGCCTTGTGTCGTCCTCTGGCCTCAACACGCGTCTCTTGATGATCGAAAGTTCTCGCTGATGTCAATTTCCCAGACCGAATTCGCCTCGGAAGTTCAGCCTTCTTCCCCGTCCACCACAGCTGCAAAGTCACATCCCATGCCAGCCCCCAGCCGGGTCCAAGAACCAAACCACACACCGAGTCCGCCATTGTCATCATTGACAGACGTGCTGCACAGCGTGTCCACTGCGATCGCGCCTGTGTGGCCGCTGAAGGATTATGTGGCCGTCAATCCGTACATGGGGCTGTCAGACCGAAGCTTTCTGAAGGCGCGGCAGATGCTGCGTTCGGTTTGCGATTCCGACACGCTGATGCCGCTGAGCTACTACAAACAACGCTTTGACAATCAACTGTTGAGCATTCAGGATATTGAATCTGCCGTTCGGGAAATCAACGCCGAAGACAGCTTGAGCCGATTGACGGCAGCGACTGTGATCGACGCCGTGTCTGCTGAAGAACAATCTAGTGCCGCTGCTGCCGCCGAAAATTCGAACACCACAGTCCGCAGGCTGCAGACGTTGTCGGAACATGTTGACCAGCGCGACCGCACCGCGTTTTCCGAAACCATTCGCGAAGAAATCGGGCGACATTGCGGAGCCTTCTATGACGAAGGTCAGGCCGTGTGGGCCAGCCCATGGAAAGACCAACCGCTGTTTCAGGCGTGGCAAGCGGCCGCCCAACACGATCGGCGTTTGGAACTGTCTGGTGTTGCTGGCAGCTGCCGTTTTCTGGCCAATATACCGGATTCCGCAGAAGCTGCCGTCGCTTTTCTGCTGCACGCAATCGAAATTCCGGAAGCCTTGTGGGAACCGTTTTTGCTGTGCCAAATGCACAGCATTCCCGGTTGGAGCTCATGGGCGAAATACAAAACCGAACAACGTAGCGATGACAACCCGTCCGACCTGATCAGCCTGCTGGCTATCCGACTGGCCTACGATGTGGCGGTTGCCAAATCTGCTGCATTCAACGTCGACTGGAATTCCGTCGCCAGTGTTTGGAACAACGCCGACCGAACGGTTGGAGGCCAGGCCGATCAGGATGTTCGCATTCGCTTTGCTTTGCTGAGGGCCAGTGAAATCGCGTTTCAGCGTGGACTGCTGAGCTCGCTGTCGGTGGGTTCAATTTCTGACGACGAAAAACCAGCGTCAGCAGCGACACCGCTGGCTCAAATGGTGTTCTGCATCGATGTCCGATCAGAACGCTATCGACGTCACCTCGAAGGCGCGGCGTTGCCTGCTGCCGGCGTGCAGACGTTTGGCTTTGCCGGATTTTTCGGCATGCCGATCGCCTTTCAGAACTTCGGCGAACAAACCGAAACGCCACAAGTCCCCGCGTTGCTGTCCCCATCGTTTGTGGTGCAGGAAGGTGTTCGAGACACGTCGGAGCAAGAAACTTCTGCCATCCAGCAAGGTCGCCGACTGACACGACTGTTCCGAAGCAGCTGGAAGAACTTCTATTCGTCTGCCACCGGTTGCTTTGGGTTCGTCGAAACATCGGGACTGGCCTATGGTTGGAAACTGTTCAGTAAGTCTCTGAATCGCAAGTCTGCCACAACCAACGCTAAGTTCGATGGTCTGGAAGAAGTCGACCAACACAAGCTGGGCCCGATTCTATCGCAGCTGGAACAACAGGGCATCGATCTTGCGAAGCAAATCGACATGGGCGAATCTGCGCTGAAAGGCATCGGGCTAACGAAGAACTTTGCCACGCTGGTCGTCTTCTGCGGGCATGGCAGTCAAGTTCAGAACAATCCGCTGCAAGCAGGACTCGATTGCGGCGCTTGCTGCGGCCATTCCGGAGAACCCAACGCGCGCTTCGCGGCTGCGGTGCTGAATCAACCGGCCGTCCGAACGGGGCTCGCAGAACGTGGCATCGACGTCCCGGACGGCACGCGTTTCGTCGCCGCGTTGCACAACACCACCAGCGATGAAGTCACGTTTTTCGACACCGATCTGCTGACAGATTCGCAACAGCAGGCACTGTCCGAACTCCGCCTCCACACGACCACAGCCACCAGCCTGACGCAGCTTGAACGACTACCGCAGTTGCAAGCCAACAACGTGGCCGATGTGCTGCAGCGAACACTGGACTGGTCAGAAGTTCGCCCAGAATGGGGCCTCGCGGGGAACGCCGCCTTTGTTGTGGCACCTCGACAGATGACTCAGGACGCCAATCTGGATGGACGTTCGTTTCTGCACAGTTACGACCATCAAACGGATGATGGGTTCAAGGTGCTGGAACAAATCATGACGGCTCCGCTGGTTGTCGGCCACTGGATCAACATGCAGTACTATGCCTCCACGCTGGACAACAAACACTACGGCAGCGGATCAAAAACAATTCACAATGTGGTCGGCAAGTTTGGAGTGTTCTCGGGTAATGGCGGCGACCTCACCACCGGATTGCCGTGGCAGTCGATTCATAATGGCCAAGACTTTCAGCACGAACCACTGCGCCTGCTGGCGGTTATTGCAGCGCCCAAAGCCGCAGTGACGGACATCATTGCACGACACGAACTGCTGCAGCAACTGTTGAACAACGGCTGGCTGCATCTGGTGGTCATCGAAGACGCAGCCTGTAATCGATACACGACTCAGCAAACATGGCAGCCGCTGCAGGACAACAGTGGTCTGAACTGAGTATCAAGTTCCTCCACGTGTCAAACCCAAATTCGCAAGAATATTGGCTTGAGTCAGATTGGGAAGATTTCTCCAACTTTTGCGATGTACGCGGCGTAAGAATGGGCGATAATCACTCTGTGAGTGTGTGTGTTTTCCAAACTTTAATCCAAGCGTCTGTTCAGACCTTGGCCGGGCCGCCAGACAACTGGCAAATCTGTAAGTGAGAAGCTACCTGTAAAATCGATTTCGACTTTCACAAAAGGAAACGGTGTCATGATTTTGAATGTTCACGCGTCACGGATTCAAATCACGGAGTTGTCGAAAGACTACGTCGACCGACGAATAGAGTTTGCTTTGGGCCGCTTTCGCGAATCCATCAGCAGTGTCACAGTCACCTTGGAAGACACCAACGGGCCGCGCGGCGGAATCGACCAGCGTTGCCAAATTCGAGTGAACCTGATGGGACACCGCCGCCCGGTGATTGTGGAATCGACGCAAGACGTTTTGCGAGCCGCCATCGACGTCGCAGCCAGCACCGCCTTCCGCGCTGTTTCTCGCCAACTAGACCGACAACTGGGCAAACGCCGAGTTCCAAGCGAGGCCGAAGTGTTCGCACAGGCCGAAGCACAAGCATTCGCCCTAGCCGAAGCAGACTAAAAATCCGTGGCAAGTCCCTAACCGAAAATCTGCAATCTGCAATCTGCAATCAAATTTCCGACGGCGGCAACCAACATGGTTGCCGCCGTTTATTTTTCAATGGCCCGCTTCATTGTTGGGATTTGATTGTGTAAATAGTGTCGGGTGGGTAAGGAGCCAAAGCGACGCCGACCCACCCAGCCTCTTTTTCGCCGTCCCCAGTGATGAAGCGGGCCATCGTTTTTTTGCGTGTTGATATCGTGGAACGCGAGATTAACAACAATGTACGTTAACGCAGACGTGCGTTGTTGATAGAGCCATGTTTAGCGGATTGGAAGTCGCAAACGAGTTTGCTCGACAGGCCGAAGGCGATTCTGGACGCCGTTCGGCCAGCTGTGGCCGCTCAAATGCCGTGGACATCAAGCAACTTCCCAACATTATCATACTGTTGCGTAACGGCCACTATCTGGATCACGACGCCAGCGACAGATGGTCTGTTGATTAAATCGTGTTCATTCGTGGTTTGATCTTCCAGCATTTCCAGTGAAGCTGACTCCACATAGAAACGGTAGAGTCAGGTGAATTCGATTCCGGCGATCGAGAACGCGCCGGAAAATCGTTCATGGGAGTGCGGCCAATCAGCCAGCCTGCTAATGGTACGTCGCTGCTGCGGCCCGCCGCTGAACACTGAAAACTGAACACCGAAAACTATAGGCTCTGGAACTCACGATGACACAGGGAGACGCATTAGAAGCCGACACATCAAAAGCGGCCCCATCCGAAGTTCCTGCTGAATCAACCGAACGGCTTGAGGTCAAGGATGCGCAGGTGATTTTCACCAACGTGTGGAATGAACTGGAAACGGAATTGGGGCACTTGAATCTGCGGTTTTCCAAAGAACTGATTCTGCTGGGGGGAGCCCCCGGTTCTGGTAAAGGAACCAACACCGGCTTCATCACCAAGGCTCGCGATCTGACCTGTGAACCCATCGTCGTCAGTTCGTTGCTGGATACTCCGCAAGCACGTCGCATCAAGCAGGCCGGCGGAATGGTGGGTGATCGCGACGTTGTTGGCCTTGTGTTTCGCAAACTGCTGGAAGAAGAATACCGCGATGGCTGTGTGCTCGACGGATTTCCGCGTACGCGAGTCCAAGTCGAATGCCTGAAGCTGCTGGTTCGTAAGATGAACGAGCTGTATCGCGAATACCACGAAACACCGCTGGCGAAAAACTTCCGCAAACCCACCATTCATGTGATGGTGTTGTTTGTTGACGAAAAAACCAGCATCCAACGCCAACTGGATCGCGGCCGCGAAGTCGCCGAATGGAACGCGCGAGCCGCCGCGGAAGGCGTGGAACTCCGCGAAGTGCGAGCCACCGATCTCGACCCTGAAGCCGCGCGACGCCGCTATCAGGTGTTTAAAGAACAAACGTGGGAAGCCTTAAAGTCGCTGAAAGAAGTTTATCACTACCACTTCGTCAACGCTCAAGGATCGATCGGCAGTGTCGAACGAAATATTCGCAGCGAACTGGATTACCAGTCGTCACTGGAACTCGATCCAGCCACTCACGAAGCCGTCCGACGCCTCCCACTGGCCAGCGAACTGGTGACTCACGCGCGTCAGGAACTGGTGAAGCGAATGGATACTTATCAACTCGAACACCGCACATTGTTCCACGATGTGATTCGCATGATCGAAGGCCGTTTTATCCCGATCATCAGTCGGCACGCGATTCCCGGCATGGCGGTTGTGAATTCGGAAGACAAGTTGTTCGACGATCCGGTTGCGTTAGCCATGGTGATCGACATTTTCGCCGAACGTGGTTATCGAGCAACGGCCAACGTCAATCGCGTTCAGATCCCCGAACGGTTTGATTTACAAACCGGACAGATCACCTGCACGACCAAGAAAATCTACCGCTTCCAATTCCGCTTTTCCGGGTCCGAAATCCGCCGCGGAGGCGCATAGGATTCGTCCAACGCGAGTGTTGTTCAGTGCAATGCAATCCCTGCCAAGTTGTGATTTCTTTTAAGGTGGCGAACGTCACCGCCTGACACGCCGCAACAACTTCGACCTCAAAGGCACGCTGAAGAGCGACTTGGTTGAATGTTTTTCTTGAAAGCGCACACCCGATCAAATAGCGCGCAAGTAGGACGTAAGCCGCAACACAGTTATCGAGTGGTGCAGGCTTGGAACCATGTCCGCGAACAAATGCTCGTTGAACTTGAAGATGGAAGATGCCACAGTTGCAATGGACAACGAAAAGTCACCGGTGCTGCTGACGCGCCGCTCGATGTCGAATACGTTGCTTGTGGCGACGGCTATACAGTCGAACCGGATCTGAGTGATGGCCGAAGTCGATTCCGCTGAGGAATTGGCGACAAGGCTAAGTGAACAGACGTGGTGTCTGTGTCAGGCCTTCACGGTGAAGGGCAGCTCTCGTTACGTCTGGCTGAACGATTCCATCAGTGAAGATGCCGCTCAGGAATGGGCTGTCATCAAACTGGGCCTTTCGAACGGCGACATCAAGCAGATCGAAAGCATCACGTTCTCATGGTGCGACCGATCAAGGGCTGAGGATTTCATCAAC
Organism: Fuerstiella sp.; assembly: GCA_041688835.1. Classification (GTDB taxonomy): domain Bacteria; phylum Planctomycetota; class Planctomycetia; order Planctomycetales; family Planctomycetaceae; genus Fuerstiella. The sequence continues at coordinate 23,174 of JBDNHJ010000105.1, read as the reverse complement.
GAAACCCTCAACGGCAATGACGACAACAACGACTTCGCTCGTCAGGTCAAAGCCACGATTCAGCCATCCGAAGAACACAAACGTTGCCAACACTGCGCCTGAATTTTGCGTGGAGACCGTCAGCTCCTGAGCTGGCGGTTTTCTTTCTGGTTTTTGCTATACTAATTTCCAATACCACGGAATCTGGACGCATGGAACAAGAGATCTTTTTAGACAACAACGCGACAACTCAACCACTGCCGGAAGTCGCCGACGCTGTGTTGGGGGCGATGAGCGTTGATTTCGGGAACCCGTCGAGTAGCAACCGAACTGGTGAACGAGGTCGGCGTGTTTTGCAACGGGCACGGCAAAATATAGCTAACTTAATTCAGTGCTCACCAGAAAACCTGTTTTTCACGTCCGGTGCGACAGAAGCAAACAACTGGGTGATTCAGAAACTCACATCGACGGGTGGTTCGTTGGTGACAACAACGACAGAACACTCATCGGCGAAGGCGTTGGCGGAGGCGGCCAAATCTCAAGGTGTTACCGTCACACTCTTGCCGGTTGCTGATACCGGACGAATTTGTCTTGAAGACTTCGATGGTGCCTTATCGAGAAACCCCACACTTGTCTCCGTTCACTGGGTGAATAACGAGACAGGAGTGATTCAGCCGATTGACGAGATCGCTCGGCTGTGTTCGGAACGGAACGTTCCACTTCACGTCGACGCGTCCCAAGCTGTTGGTAAGCTGCAGGTTGATGTCGGCAAGCTTCCGTGCGACTATCTTTCGTTCAGTGGCCATAAATTCCATGGACCGCAGGGTATTGGTGGGCTGTACGTTCGTCCGGGATCCCGTCTCGCTCCGATGCTCTTGGGAGGGGGTCAGGAACACGGCCGGCGCGCCGGCACTGAGAATCTGCCTGGAATTGCGGGACTAGGGGCCGCCGCAAGGGCACGCTGTGACAATTTCGAGCCTTCCACTAGGTTTCTGAGCGGATTGCGCGACCGTTTTGAATCAGCAGTTCTGAATCGTATCCCGGACGTTCAAATAAACGGCGACGCGTCGACTCGCGTGTGTAACACCGCAAGCTTGAGGTTTTCAGGGCTAGATGGGCAAGCTTTAGTGGTTCGTTTGGATCAACGGGGAGTGCAGTGCTCCCAGAGTTCCGCGTGCACGAATCAGCGGCCAGAGCCATCATACGTGCTTCGGGCCATGGGGCTGTCTGAGGCGGAAGCATATTCCAGCATCAGATTTAGTGTTTCTGTGCTCAACACGGAGGAAGAAATCGACCGAGCCGTTACGATCTTGGTAGGCTTAGTAACTCAGCTGCGAGCATTCGAGCAGAAACAACACCAATCCGCTTAAGAACCGTACACGGAGGTCCACGAAATGCGTTTCGGAGGACATGAGACATTTCCAATCCGCGAAGGCTGGCTCCATAAGGGCCTTCGTATCCTGAATGAGGATCCGGAACTGCTGTCCGCAGATGATCTTGCCGACCACTTGGGTGTTGGTCGGAACATGGGCAAGTCGATCCGGCATTGGTTACAGGCAACTCAGCTTGCTGAGAAAAATCCGGAAGCTGAATCAGGTAAGCGAGCAGTACTTCAACTGACGGATCTGGGGCAGCTTATTTGGAACCGCGACCCGTACTTTCTGTCTGAAGGCACATGGTGGATCCTCCACGTTAACCTTGTCAACAATCCGACCTTCGCGGCATCGTGGGCTTGGTTCTTCAACAGTTTCAGCCATGACCGCTTCGGTCGCGATGTCTGCGTCGAAAGTTTGACGCGACACATTGAGATGACACAGAAACGGCCACCAAGCCCTGCCACACTGGGACGTGACCTCGGTTGCTTGTTATCAAGCTATGCCCGAACGATCCCCGGCAATCTTGACGATCCGGAAGACGGCAGTGATTGCCCTCTCCGGGACTTGGGATTGCTGAGCTTTTTTAAGACGTCCGGTTACTATCAGCTCCATCACGAAGTCAAAGCGATCCCGCCAGAAGTTCTTGGCTATTCCTTGGCTGTGGCGTTCGACGACGCGGCCACCGGAGCTCGTTCTACCGACATCTCCATCACGGATGCATCGCGAAAGGCCGGTGGCCCCGGTCGCAGTCTTGCACTTACGGCCGAAAGCCTGTTCGAGGTTGCATCCCGAGCGGAAAGCCTTTGCGAAGAAAATGAGATTCAGATTTCAGGGCTCGCCGGTGACCGTGTTATTCGCGTCAAACAGCAGACTCCGCTCGAATGGGTAGAGGCTCATTACAGGCTTGTTGATGGGAGGGAACTTAATGCCGTCTAAGACGAAAACAAGGCAGCGACGTAGCCGCAAGAAGCAGCCTATTCACGCCGAGTCGTTCCTAAAGTCGATCAACCTCGCATTTGACGCGGACCAGCCAACACGCATCGAGCACTTTCGTCCAACAACAAAGTGTGTATCCCTGATACGAGGCATTACAGCTCAGGAAGATGATAGAACGTTTCTGATTGTCGCCCCGTACGGTACCGGAAAATCTCTAACCGCCGTCTATGCACTGCAGTTAATCGAAAACCGCCGCGAGGCCAACGACGTCCTAAGAGATCTTGCGACAAAGCTGAAACACGTTAGCAAAGACGTTGGTGGCTTCGCAGAAAAACGGGCAAGGACTGATGATCGGCAAGGGATCGTTCTTGCGCTCCACGGTTCTGCGAATAATCTTGCAGAAGCTATGAAACAAGCGGCCATTGATGCTATTCAACGGTTGTCTGACGGACACCAGGCTCGTTTCCTGCATTCGCTGCCCGCAAAGACAGGAAAAGACGCCCTTGGGATACTTCACGCCCTGAAGGAAAAAGCTGAGGAGAAGGGGTATGACCGAATCGCCATCATCTGGGACGAATTTGGTCGGCACCTCGAATCCCTCGTCGCCGAGGGACGCGGAGATTCGTTGCTTGAATTGCAGACACTTGCCGAATTTGCATCACGGTCTGACGACCTGCCGATCACGCTCGGACTGATTCTGCATCAGGGGCTACTTCATTACGCAGCCAACGCTCCCCAAGGCGTGAGATCAGACTGGAAGAAGATCGAGGGACGATTTCGTACGGTCCAGTACGTTGACGACAGCAAAGAAATCTATCGCCTTGTGGCGGATGTGATAGCAGATCGACGTGGCGATGCCGACCCAGTGGTATCAAAAACGGCCGCCACTCGACTGGCAAGAGATGCGCAGACGATGGGGCTGTTCAGCGATTTTAAACAAGCAGAACTGACTGAATTGATCCATTCGGCCTACCCGCTTGAACCTGCGACGCTGTACTTGCTTCCGCGAGTCTCGGCGCGTGTGGCACAAAACGAACGAACACTCTTCAGCTTCCTGTACAGCCAATCGATTGACTACGGAATTAGCCCGCAACATCTTTACAACTACTTTTCACCGGCGATGCGAGCAGACACAGCTATCGGGGGGACTCATCGACAGTGGCTTGAAACCGAAAGTGCTTTATCAAAGGTTCCCGACGATGCTCGTCAAATATGCGTACTGAAAACCGCATGTTTGCTGGGCCTAGGGACAAGTGGCGAGCGTTCTCGAACTGAGCGTCCACTTCTTGAGTATGCCTCGAAAGGATTCGACAAGGCGAGTCAGTGGTCTGGTGCGATCAAGGAGTTGATAGATCGCAAACTATTGCTTCATCGAAAGCACAACGATGATGTCAGTATCTGGCACGGCACAGATATGGATCTACGCGGGAAGCTTGATGATGAGAAACGAGCGATCGCACTTGGTTTTGACCTTCTTCAATTCCTGAACCGCGAAGTGCCTCCAACTGCGTGGAAGCCTGTTGAGTACAACGACAGATTTCACATCAGACGGTATCTGACCTGCGAATATCAGACTGTCACACGGTTTGATTCGTTTGTGAACTTTAACTCTCTCGTCGAAGACTTGCCCTTCGACTCCGACGGCAAGGTTATCTACTTGCTTGCTGATAGTCCGGAAGAACTTCAATCTGCCGAACAAATCGCCCGCGAGTACTTGAGCGACAAACGCATCGTGGTGGCATTGCCTTCGGAGGCTTTGCCTCTCAGGGAAGCGTCACTCGAGGTTGCAGCACTTCAGCGTATGCAGCTGAATCGTGACTTGACGGAAGCTGACCCGCTCGCGTTGCCCGAACTGCAGCAAATGACGGACGATGCCCGAAATCACTTGCAGCGATTGGTGGATCGGCTGCTAATTCCGGCGACCCATGGGCCAAGGTGGTTCCATGAAGGCAAAGAGATGCCCGTGCAATCTTCACGATCGCTGCGGAAAGCGTTGTCAGGCATCATGGAAGATGTTTTCAAGAATGCTCCGGTGATCAACAACGAGTCTATCGTTCGTAAGAAGCCGAGCCCAACGATGATCAACTCGCGAAAGAAGTTGGTGCTGGGGCTTCTTGAACGACATGGGCAGGAGGATTTTGGAATCACTGGCCACTTCCCCGACAAATCCATGTTCAGAACGGTACTTCGAAACACAGGACTCTACACATTCAACAGTAAGTCAGATTCATGGAACTACGTTGTCCCCAAGGCCGTGAAGGACAATCCCGGGTTGAAAATCGTTTGGGGTGAGTTGCAGAAATTCCTGACTGAACCCCAAGACAAACCGAAAGAGATAGAGGCGTTCTTCCAGAAACTGCAGCGGCCGCCCGTCGGATTGCGAGCTGGCCTGATTCCGATTTTTTTTGCTGCAGCATTAAAGGCATTCGCCGCGGCTGTGTCGATTACCCGAAAAGGGGAGTACCTAAATGACATTTTGCCCACGGATATCGAAGATCTCTGCAAGAACCCCGCAGACTACCGACTCACAGTACTGGAACTCGATGAGAATCGTGAAAAGTATCTTCGAAGCTTTCACAAGCATTTTAGTTCCGTCTCCAGCTACGAGTTACCGCATAACGATCTGATTCGGCAGTGCTTCGATGCACTTCAAGCATGGAAGGCACAAATTCCGCCTGCTGCCTTAACGACTCGTCAACTCTCACCGATGGCGACACTGTTTCGAGATGGTGTCACGCGAATATCCGATCCAGTGCGCCTTCTGACGAAGGCGATACCGGAGGCGTGCGGTGTGGACATTGCGCAGCACCAGAAACTTATGAAGCAAGTGAGGAAATGTGCCGAAGAGCTGACTGCCATTGCTGCATCGTATGGGCAGCAGGCGTGCCATGAAATCAGAGCCGCCATTGGCCTCGGACGAGGTTCGGAAGAAGCAACGATCTCTGAAGTGTGCGTAAATTGGGCGAGTTGTTTTTCGGAAGGATTCATTGAAGAATTACGAGACACGACTGCAAAGGCGCTACTCACGCGGCTAAACATACAATATCCTAGTGACGCGGCATTGCTAGATTCTCTCGGCAGTCTTCTGGTTGGCCGCGGGCTCAGTCGCTGGGACGACAGTACGGTTGTTAGTTTTGGCCGTGAATTTCACAATGTGGTTCGTCGAATAGAAGATGTTAGCTTAGCATCGGAATCACATGATGACTCGGAAGGTGTGGCTGAGTTGATCTATGGCCGAGTTCGTGAGCTTTACGAACGTCTTGTCGCTCATATTGGCGAGGAGCGGGCGAAAGAAATTCTTGTTGATCGCATTGCGCTAGGTAAGGAAGGACAGCTGTGGCATCGGTCAGTGAAGTAATCAGCGGAATTGAAGACGACGAACGCCGTCACATCATCAGTATTTCTGGTGGTAAGGATTCGGCTGCACTAGCCGTCTACATTCACCAGAAATACCCGGAGATTCACGAACGCGCAGAGTACGTGTTCTGCGACACCATGGTGGAGCTGCCGGAAACCGACGAATACATTGAGCGACTCGAGGCAATGCTTGGTGTCACCGTGATTCGCGTGAACGCGTTCGATATTTTGAATGTAAAACCAAAACCCGGGCGTAACCCATTCGACATCTACCTACGGGAGCTTTATGGTGGCTATCTTCCGAGTCCCCGGAGTCGCTGGTGCACTCGGAAATTGAAAATCGAGCCATTCGAAAAATTTGTCGGTGACGGGTACGCGTACAGCTACATCGGCATTCGAGCGGACGAAGACCGGGACGGCTATACTGCTAAGAAGCCGCCGAAATTCTCGGACAAGCCGAACATTGTCCCTGTCTATCCGTTTCGTGATGATGATCTACGACTCGCAGACATCAAGCGACTACTAGAAGACTCGGGCTTAGGAATGCCGGCTTATTACGAATGGCGATCTAGGTCGGGTTGTTACTTTTGCTTCTACCAACAGATTGGTGAGTGGCAGCGATTGAAGAAGAATCACCCGGACATGTTCGAAGCGGCAAAGAAATACGAGAACGAATCGAAGGGCTTCACTTGGAACGAGGGACGCACACTCGATCAGATCGCAGCGCTTCCTGAGCAGCCGCTGCCGATAATTGATGACGTGGAAGGGTGTGCCATATGCCATCTCTAGGCGTCGACGAATTCCGATCCATCGATCTTTCTGATGTGGTGGGCGGTGCCTCTGCGGCGGTGAAAAGGGTGCCGACGGCTTCCGGCGTCTACAGTTTTTTTCGAAAGATCAAACTCAATAGAGAGGACGACTCCGGCGAGTTTGTGAAAGAGGTGCTGGCTTATGTCGACCAGCCTGCGGCACGCCCGCACAGTACAAAGTGCGGTCCGCTACACAACATTTCTCTGGAGAGCGCGTCAACTCTGTCTGAAAAGAAGCTGACCCAATTACACGATCTTTCAAGCAATGCGGAATTTCGTGCATATTTGGCGAGAGTCCTATCGGCAGCTAGCATGCTGCAATCGCCGATGTATGTTGGCAAGGCAGATGATTTGCAGTCCCGAATTTCCCAACACCTTGACCCAAGTTCGGAGCTTGCGACTCGGCTGAGACAGGCCGGGATTGTCTTTGATGAAGCAATCCTCGTTTACACCGTAATCGAAGAGTCGGAGCAGCGCTCAGACTCAGTTTTGTTCTTAGTCGAAGAAATCGTTTCACGGATATGCCGCCCCGGCTTCGTTCTCCGTATTGGCTAGTTTTGGAAAGTATATCAATGACTGATTCAGATGATTTTGACGGCGTGTTGACGGAGGACGATGTTCCGCACTACACCCGCCTTCGTCCTATCTTAAGCGGCTCATTTAACCTTTCGTCCGCGGCAATCCCTTACTTTCAGACCGTGTTGTCACTTGACGAAGTGGCGAAAGAGCTAAAGCTCGTCGAAAATCTCCCTTCGGATCTCCGGTCTAAATGGCGATTGGAAGAGTTGTTTCAACGCGAGATTGATTGGGAACGCGTTGAGTTGGACATCGTCAACGGTTACCTGCGTCGACCGGATAAACTTAAGTTTTTCAACTCATTGACGGTGGCGTTACTACCACTCAATGCGTCAAAGACACTCGACAGTGAGTATGGCGAAACACCCCTTGAACCGGATCTTCGTGACGCTCTGAAGAACGAACCATGGTCTGTAAACAATGTTGGCGGTGTTCAACTAATTACCAACACGAAAAACCCAAACGGATACATTCGGTGGGACCCTAATCGAATATTCCCGGCCACGATTGATGGCCAGCACCGTCTTGCATCTTTGCAGATGCTGCTTAACGATGGGAACCTGACGCAAAGCCAGTTGGAAACCAAAGTGTCTGTTCTGTTCCTCGTGATTGATGAACGAGCAGGCTTTGGTGTAGATTCACTCGGGCTTGACGAGAGTGAAAATCCGGTGCTGACAGTCGTTCGTGAGGTATTCGTTGATCTGAATCTGCATGCAAAAGAGGTGTCTCGTTCCCGACGCATTTTGCTCGACGATCAAGATATCGAGAGTCGATGTTTGCGGTCCCTATTGGCCACTCGTGTCGGTGATCGGGAAACGGCGAAGATCCCGTTGGGCCTCGTGCACTGGCAGCATAATGTCACCGCGAAGTTTAACATGGGAAAGTCGACCGGGCCGTTTGTCACGACAGTTGAGTTGCTCTACTCCATTATTTCTGACCTGCTCGATTTCAGTCGACCCAAAGATCCTCTCGACGCAAAACAGGTGAGACGGTTTATCAAATCGATTGAAGAAGCTCTGTCGATTTCACAGACAATAAAGGCCAAGCCGGAAAAATATCCCGGTCTGTCGCCTTTAATCAGCTACGTTGAAAAAAATCACTTGGTTGAAGGATTCGAAGTTCCATTCGTAAATCTTCCATCACCATACTTGCGAGCGGCGGTTGATTGTTTCAGTGATGTTTGGCACCGTCTGATTACAAAAGTTCTGCTCGAATTCAAACCTTATCGCGAGTTTGTTGCACAAGTGGATACCGAAGGAGGTATTGACGGAGACCTCGGTTTTTATCTTGTGCAACCGCGAAAGGCACAAATACAACAATTGAAGGACTGGGGTGAATCACAATTTGAAATTATCGACGAACCGCTCGAACGTCTCCATAAGTTAAAAACCTCAATTTGGCCGTTTTATGCGGTGTTTCAAAAGGGCTTACTTCGAGCTACAGCCAATGCTTGGAGGCACTTCGGAGTGCGACGCGGAGGTAAGGAGGGTGATCTCGACTTGTTTGGCACTGAATGGCTTCGGTTCTTGGACGACATGTGGGATCGTGGAGTCTTCACGCTAAAAGCCCCCATGAAATCCGGCTCAAGTGATACACTTTGGGCTGGGATCTCGCTCAATCCCGCTTCAGCTTCGGTCCGCTGGTCGGAATCGTCGGTGCAACGTATTTCTGCATTGCTGCTGCTCTGGTGGTACTTCTACAGCGAAGGACTTCGTCAGCCAAGCAGGTTTCTGAAAGCCGCTGGTGGAAAACGCTCGGCCGAACGATTCCCTGAAGCGAAAGAGGCCATCAGGGCATTGAAGTCAGGAATGAAGACTGCTGTCGTACGTTCGGACGAAGAAGTCGACGAGGCGGAAATTGAGAAAAGAGTCACAAAGCGTTTGCGTACGTTGATAGAACTCGCGGTAAATGAAGGCATTGAAGAGCCGGATCCATCCGATGACGAAACTGACGACGTACAATCTGAAAATGTGGGTCCCGCCGAAGCGCCCTCTTTGACACAACTGACGCCAGAAGAGTAACCGAATGTGTGGTATCAATCCAATTAGCGCTGACGTTGGGAGCTCTGACCTCCAATTGCCGTTTCGGACGGAATCTGCCGCGCGAGACTGCAGTCAGTGGTTTCACGTTACGTGGAGTCGACGGAGCAGAAGCACGTCTAGCCCGATGTGACGGCAAAGGTAATGTTGGCGAGACTGGGTGATGAGTTTACCAAAACCATGCGCAGCGGATTACGCCCAAGGGCTTCTTATACTATGGGAGAGCACTGGTTTCGTGCTGTTGGTCGTGGAGTTCGTTTCAACGGGCCATCTCCAAGAATGAATCCGAAGACATCATCAAACTGAGCGGGTCAGCTTGTGCCCGCGGAGCAGATAACCGGATTCACTAAGGGTTTGCTGCCACGCACTCGCCCTGAAGGTCGCGTCGGGATCGGGCAAGAGGTGTGCCTTTGCCTCCTGTTTGGAGAGCTTTCCGAACAGCGTGACTTTCGGATGGTCATCGTGTAGGAATTCGTTCTTTCTAAACAGGATGGGCGGATCATCCCATTCCGAATAGTCGAAGTAGTCGATCCGCAATGATCGCAGCGAGATTTTCACTCGGAGCTTTAGTGACGGATGCGGATGTTTTTCAAAATCTGGGTAGGCGATGTACGAAACTTTACCAGAGAATCGGTGAAGCTTGATTAGGTTGGCGTCCTCAATTTGCCCCATGAGTGTTCGAGCGCATCCTTCATAAATCCTCAATAGTGGTTCCATATACGGCAACGCTGATTCATGAACGGTCAGCGCGTTGTCCACCAGTTGCCCGACCGGAGCTCGCACACACGCGGCGTTGATCGCATCCGAGTCACCCGCTCTAAATAACAATTCATCTGCCTGCCGGCAGGCCGTCCGGTAGCTACCCAGAAACGCTTTGATATCGCGTTGCACACTCGTTGGCAGTTGTGACACTTTCGGACGCTTTTTGAATCGAGACAGCGCCAGATAGACAAGAAGATCTTCCTTTCGCTGACGTGCAATCTCAGCCCATGGTTCTTCTTCAGTGACTTTCTGAATCAGCCGAAAAGCCCGGTTCAACGAACCCAGTGAATCGACAATGGCGGCAGATTCCGGAAGCTCCTCTTCGCTAGGAAGTCGACCGTATCGCGTCAGAGCTTCCATCAGTGGTTCAAGAATTCCCTTGTGCTGTTCGAACAGCACCTCGGATACTTTCCGGCGGGGAATTGTGAGCCGACGGTGGTATTTGTTCGCAACAAACTGTTGTTTGGCTTCTTCGCACTTGAATATGTAAAATACACCGGGCGCAGCTGAGATCGCATCTGTTTCGAGAATCGACTCAAGGTACTCGCGGAGTTCATGCTGGTTGTAGTACTTCTGAAATGTCCCCCACGACGTCAGCACGCCATCACCAAGTTGTTGTTGCACTTTGTCCGGTGCTGCGAATTCCACCTGAGCTGTAACCGTCAACATTCGTTCACAGAGATCCCAAGCATTTAGTACCACATCGCGACGTTCGTTAATGTCCTCAATGACATTGATGACGTAGCCAAGATTGACAACCTGAGCATTCTTTCGTTGTGTCTCCGGTCGATGCGCAGGATCCCATCCGTCTCCTGGAATTCCAGCCGCTTCCAGGAGTTGTAAGTCCTGTCCGTGACCGCACCCGTAGTCGAAATATGTCGCCGACTCATCCAGCAGTCCGTCACGCAACATGCACTTGACTGGCAGCGAATAGCTTTGTCGTTTAATCGCCGTCTTGTGGCGGGCGATGCGGCGCTTAGGAGAATCAGACATCAGGAATGCACACGCAAAATCAGGTTCATTAGCTTATGTGGATCAGAGTTTTCGTCGACATTGGAGTCTCGCAAATGATCCGCCAGGGCCAAGGCGAGTTCCTTTCGAGAATCACGAGTCTGCAATTGCGCCTGAAGTTTCGGATTGACAATCAGTTGATTTGGATGATCCAGCAGTTGGGCCTCAGTTCGCGGCTTCCTTCTGGGTAAAAGGTCGAAATCAGCCTGTTGACCGTCAAGTTGAAATGACCATGCGTCGGCAGTTCCGGACAGATGGAACACACCCTGAAATGCTGGTGCAGTCTGCGTGCATCCTGCATTCAGCAAAAGTGATTGTTGGGCATCAAGGATAGGTGCAAGCGCAACGGGAGAAGCGGCAAAGCAGGCTCCGGCGTCGATACATGAAATCAATGCGAGAATTGCAGATGACATGTAGGACGGTTCCTGTTGTTTCGCCCGAATTGCAGCAATAACCTCATCCCACTCGGCAGAAATCTGTGGCATACTCTGTATCTTTCTATCCTTGCTTAAGGACGTAGTATTTCACAAATGAGCGGATTACCCAAACGATCTCGACGATTTGGAGTCGGCAAGGAAATCGGCGGTGCCGTATACGTACATCGCATGTACGAACACGTCCTTCCGGCGGCCGTCGCGCACGCAAAGCTCCAAATACCAGCTGGATTTGATTACACCGTCATAAAGTACGTAGTCAAAGACGAAACGGTTTCGTTCATCGCATGCGTTGAGTTTGACGCCACAGACGAACCCAGCGTTGGAGAAGTGGTGACTGTCAAAGCTGACGGGGCAACGTCTTCACGAAGTGCGTCTTTCGATCCATGGATTTACCACCACAAGTGGCTCTTCGTCGCGGACAATTACTCAGGATTTGATGTCGCGGCATCGAAGGCGCGATCGAAGCAATGGCTTGCGCTTGACGAAATCGATTTCCGTCGCATCGGAAAGAAGAGCTTCTGGGAACAGAATGTCGTTCGGCGGTTTCAAAACGCTGAACGTCTCGACGATCGTGTCACCGAGCCGTGACAATCAAATTTCCTTAAACAATTTCAATAGCCTTGTTGCCGCCGAGTTATTGACGGATGCTTGCCCAGCGTTTCTAGGATAGGCGATTCGTTTGCCGATGCCGAGTCCTTCCAACGGAGTTTCGAAATCGAGCTCGTCAGTGCGTTCGATGACTTGAAAAGAAGTTCAGACAGACTCTGCTACCGGAGGTATGACCGAGTCAAGAAAATCGCCCGTCTGAACTTCTTGCGCTTTTGCTTGGGTTGTGGCATGCTCTTCGACCATTCGGCATTTGGGCCGGATGGATCAGGATTCTGTTCCTTTTGAGAAGAGGAGTGCCACGTTATGGCTCCGGAAAAACAGTTTCGTATTGGACTGGTGTCGGCTTCCGTCTTTGTCAACGAAGTGAATGGCGAAGGAGGGAAGCGAACCGTCCGCAGTGTTAATGTTCAGCGGCGCTATTGCGAAGGCGATGGCGATTGGAAGTCGGCAACCACATTCGGTTTGTCAGATCTGCCCGCAGCGATTCGCGTGATGCAGTTGGCTCAGCAGCACGTCGAAGAACAGGAAGCCAGCCTCTGATCAAAAGAGGGGAACGGAAGCCGAAGCGAGAGACTCGATCTCCCGCTTTTTTGACGTGCAAAACGCGGATTTCAACGACTTCACATTATGCAGATAATGTTGACCCCGAGACGATGCTTGCCGAAGTGGTGCGTTCGTCAACCGGTGCACGAACGGACACCGTATCGAATCGGCGTTGCATACCGTCCTTAACGCGACATCTTCGTTCAGTCGAAAATTCCTTCCTTTGAGGTGAATCAACAGAACATCGTTTTTCATCGCCGTCAACTTGGACGAAGTGACTCCGTCATGAAGTCGGCCTCCGTGCCTGCTGTGATTGAGGCAGCCGGTCCAGATGCCAAACGAAGATTCGTTGAGTTCTTTGCTGCGAACGGAAATGCTGCGAAGCACATACCCCACTTCAGTATGATCGGTAGAAGCCGAGAGTTGACCGAGACGCGCATGCACCGCAAGGACGCACTCCGCATGATTAAGCGACGAGCAATAGCTGCAGGCGTCAGTCCGCGAATCTGTTGGCACACATTCGGAGCAACCCGGATCACAGCATAAATGCGGAACGGCGGCACGCTTGAGACGATTCGACAATTGGTTTCACACGCGTCGTCAAAGACAACGAATATGTCCAATCGCGTGTCGGACGAAGTCACGCTCGACGAGGTCGAACGAATCATCATCTGAATCCGGGAATCATGCCAAAAAGAAAGCGAGTGTCACTGACACCCGCAAACACAGATTTCTGAGGTTTCCCAAGGTCTGCAATGCGACCCTGAAATTGACGCAAGCCCTTTAGATGAAAGGGCTTGCGTGAGTAGCGGTGGAGGGATTCGAACCCCCGACACGCGGATTATGATTCCGCTGCTCTAACCAACTGAGCTACACCGCCATTTTTTCAGAGTCGGCAAGATAACGAGTTGCGTCTGACTTTCAACCTTATTTGATTAACAGTTTGGGCACTTGACCATGGACTGGTCAAATTGTCGTGCCTGAACCGGCAACAAAGAGCATTTGGGACACCTTTGGGCTGGCGAATGTTCAGCCAAATCCTTGGTTTCAGCGATGTTTGCCAGTGACTGAAGACCGTCCTACCCTCTTCGATAAGCCTACCGAAGTATCGCAGTTAACACAGAATCGAGGCACCAAGGTGAGCCCCCCATCGTATTGGGGTGCGCCCTTGGAGTGCCGTGGGCGTGCGTTGGGCACACGGGTGTCCTACGATGCGTGTGACCGATCGTCTTCAACACAGGCCGTTTGTATATGCAAGTTCGATGTCCCAACTGCAACGGAACGATGGAAACCCTGGACCCGGTGAGCCAGGAGGGTCTGGTATGTGCGAACTGCGGTGAGAAATTCGACCTGATTGATGACGAGACCAAAGCGTCCGGGCCGCAGTCTGGCGAACTGGTCGGACATTTTCGTCTCATGGAAATCGTCGGTCACGGTGGCTTCGGAGTCGTGTGGCGAGCGCTCGACACAGAACTGGACCGGATTGTTGCGGTGAAGACGCCCAAAGCCGGGTTGATCGCTGCCGATGAAGCGAATCAGTTCGTCCGTGAGGCCCGAGCGGCGGCGCAATTGAAGCATCCCAATATTGTCGCCGTTCATGAAGTTGGACGCATTGATGATTTTCTATACATCGTCAGCGACTTTATTGAAGGCGGCACGCTGGCCGAATGGCTCAAAGATAACCGAGCGACCATTCGCGAATCGGCCGAAATCTGCGTCACGATTTCAGAGGCCTTGCATCACGCTCACCAAAGCGGCGTGGTTCATCGCGACGTGAAACCAGCCAACATCCTGCTCGATCCGGATGGCACGCCCAACATTGCCGACTTCGGACTTGCTCTGAGGCAGATTGGCGACACGACGGTGACTTTTGACGGTAATGTCGTGGGGACACCGTCGTACATGTCGCCCGAACAGGCAAGCGGAGACTTCATTGATCATCGAACCGACGTCTATTCCATGGGAGTCATGCTGTTCTTTCTGATGACAGGGGAAAAGCCGTTTCGCGGCAATCACCGCATGATTCTCAATCAGGTCATTAACGACGATGCTCCCAGCCCACGTCGCCTTAACGGAACCATTCCGCGCGATCTGGAAACGATCTGCCTGAAATGTCTGCAAAAGAGTCCGGGACATCGATATCAGAGTGCGCAGAATTTTGCCGATGACCTTCGACGGTTTCTGTCTGGTGAGCCAATTTCCGCTCGGCCAATTCGCACCTACGAACGAATCTGGAAATGGGCTCTTCGTCGCCCACTTGTCGCGTCGCTGCTGACTGCGTTTGCCCTCGCGGTTGTGCTGGGGCTGACCGGAGTCACGTGGCAGTGGCGTCAGGTTGTCGCAAGCCAGCAGCGACACGCGCTGACGCAGGTAAAGTTAATTCGAAATGCAGAACCACGCGAAGTTGAGTCTGCAATTGCCGGACTCGACGAATTTCGCAGATGGACCGATCCCGAACTGCGCAGGCTGACTTCTGACACGACGCTACCAACTTTAGATCGTTTTCGCGGACACCTGGCGCTGTTGAAAAGTGAGCCCCAACGCGCTGCTTTTATTATCGAGCAGTTGGTGCGAAACGATCCGGCGGAGCAACTTGACTTTGATGAACTTGCTTTGGGCATTGACGTGCTGGCCACTGCTGGCGCGGTACCGGAAGATCAACTGATTAAACTGGCGACGGATACGACACTGCCAAACCGATTGCGGTTTCGCGTGCTGTTCATGCTGGCTCGAGCGTCTCGTTTTTCGGCCAACGAAGATGCCGTTCCGTGGGATGAGCTGAGTGACTTTAGTGTGCGTCAACTTGTGGAACGAGCCACTCAAACGCCATCCAATCATCGCACTTTGGTAGACGCCTTCCGCCCGGTTTGGCTGCACCTGCTGTCTGAATTTCGTAAGGTGCTGGCAAGTGATCGCCACAGCCAGAACGAACGATTCACAGCCGCGACGATTGTGGCGGAACATCTCGCGAATCAGCCGGAACAAGCGTGTGACCTGCTGCTTGAAGTCAGGGCTGAAGAATATCCGGTCATTCTGGCGGGACTCAAGCCGCATGCCGAAGTCGTCAACCGCCGATTTGCAAAACTCTTGGGCAAGCAGCACGCGTCGAATTCCGAAAAGACCATCGCCGCAATCACGATGTTGCATCTGAACGATGAACCGAGCGGCGTTTGGCCGTTGTTTCGTCATTCGCCCGATAACACGTTGCGAACTCATTTGATTCATCAATGCTCAGCCCTGCAGCTGCCGCCGGAGAAACTGGCGACTCGACTGGCCAAGGAACGCGATGTTTCTGTGCGACAAGCGATCCTGCTGGCGCTGGGCGACTATCTTCAACTGGAAGATGCGTTTCGCAATCAAATGCGACCGGAATTGGAAGACATGTATCGCCATGATCCGGATGCCGGAATTCATTCGTCCGTCGCGTGGTTGCTGCGATCGTGGGGCCGAGGTGATTTAGTAAAGGCGATGGACGCTGAACCGCCGTTTTCCCGCCCGGTCAGTGATCGGCAGTGGTACGTGAATTCACAGGGCACAACCATGGTCGTCATCGATCATCCCGATGCCTACATGATGGGAGCGTCGAAAGACGAACCCCTGCGAACAAAGTTCGACCGCCAGCATCTTCGCAAGGTGAACCGAAAATTCGCGATCGCGTCGACCGAAGTCACGTGGGAATAGTTTCAGAAATTTGTGGCCGACTATCCAGCAACAAATCAGAGTCACCCGGCAGACTACGGCCCGGATCCAGACGGCCCTATTTTGGCCGTGTCGTGGGTTCACGCCGCAAAATACTGTCGTTGGTTGAGTGACAAAGAAAATATCTCTCCCGATCAAATGTGTTTTCCGGGGCTCGATGACATCCGTGAGGACATGCAACTTCCCGACGATTTGATGGAACGTACGGGGTATCGCCTTCCCTCAGAAGGGGAATGGGAATGTGCCTGCCGCGCCGGAACTGTGACTCAGCGGTTCTTTGGCGATTCGGATAAGTATCTCAACAGCTACGGCTGGCACATCGGAAATTCGCTCGACTACGCGTGGGAGGTTGGTCTTCTGAAACCCAACAACTACGGACTGTTCGACGTCTACGGAAACGCGTGGGAATGGTGTCTGGACCGCCACGGATCATTGCCGTACCGCCCCGGAGGCGATGTTTTTATTGATGTGCCCAAACTTGTCGGCACCAAACCACGCATGCTTAGGGGTGGAAGTATGAACAGCCGTTCAGAAGCGCTGCGCTCAGCGCAGCGCGATTTCATCGATGCATTGCATAATCGCAATCATAATGTGGGACTTAGGCTGGTGAGGACGTTGCCGAATAACGACTGAGTTGCTCACGGTGTGGGATTGACGACTCGGACTTGGCGAAGGAACAAAGGTCCTAAGACACGTGTTGAATTAGGCAGCTTGCGTTTAAGGTCCGTTGGCAGCGTAGGTTGTAGGAAAGCATCGTGTCTTACGGAGCCTGAAGCCAATCGTAGTACAGTTGAACTATCAGCCTGACACAATTACGATAAGTGTTCACTTGGTATCACACACAACGCTTTCAAAGGGAATCGATCAATGTCACGCAAACCCCGTCAGATCACGAATTTTTTCACCACGGGCGATTACGACGCCACAACAATTGACGCTGAATTGAAGAGTCTTCCCGTCGGTGATGTCGCTGGAAATGTCCGCAAGGATTTCACTTGGGAGGCCGCCAACGTTTGGTGTGACCTCGATTCGGGCAGGAACGCCATTCATGTTGCTGCTGGCATGACCGTCAGTGTAAGTAAGAACGCGAGATACGTCGTTAACTTCACAGCAAATCTACTGGGGCGCGATGCTCAGATTGTCTACAAGTTTGACGCCTTCAATGACGCCGATGACTATTTGTTTACATTCGTGGCACAACGTCAATCTCTGTCGACGGAACGCTTCACCGCCGAAGCTGTGCAGACCCCACCACGTGCCCGCGGGCTCATTGATCAAATCCGAGGGATTTCCGACCTGAACGAGATCAGTTACCTCGTTCGTCGGGGTGCGGGAAAAACACGGGACTAACGTCGAATCATGCCATCTTTTGTCATTGAGCAGTGTCGCTTCCTCCACGTGCCCAAAACGGGCGGCAACTGGGTGGCGGCTGTTTTGCGTGAACAGTTTCCGGACGCACAGCGGATGCCGAAGATTCATACATCTCGGCAGTCCGCTCCGCAGCCTGAACTTTTTACGTTTGCGTTTGTGCGTCACCCATTGTCCTGGTATCAGTCTTACTTCAGCTATAAACAGCGGAAGGGCTGGGATCCAAACAACAACTGGGATGATATCGTGCGCTGTGATTCGTTTCCCGAGTTTCTTGAAACGGCACTCGAAAAAACGCCGCGTTACTACTCCAAACTGCTGAAGCGTTTCGTTGGCCCGGCGAGTGACGAAATCGATTTCGTCGGGCGATTCGAAACACTGACGGAAGACTTGATACGAGCACTTGATCTGGCCGGCGAACAATTCGATGCGGAGAAGATTCGCGGTTCTACTGCTGTTAATCAGTCGAACTACCAGCAGCATCCGGCCGACTACAACGACGACCTCGCACGTCGCGTTCTGGACGTCGAGGCTGAGGTGATTGAGAGATTCTATAGCGGCGATGTGAGTCCTACTTCATGAACGATTCGCCGACAGATCGCTCATCGGAAATGACCGTCGCGGAAAGCACATCAGCTCCGACTTCGGTCTGGGCAATGGGGATGCTGTGCTTAGCGTCTGAGCGTATCGCTGCCCGCGTTGCGGCCGCGACCACCATCGGACAGCACAACATCCGCCTGTTTGTGAACAGGCAGACTGTGGTTCCTGCGGAATGTTCGCATATTTCGATCACGTTGCTGAATGATCAACTTAGCCCGCCAGCGATAGAACGATTCGCCGTTGCGGAGCTGTTTATGCGATCGCCGACGGCTGAGTTTTTTCTGTTGGCGAAAGCAGGTGGTGGTCGTGGCATCGATCATTGGTGCCGTCGTATCAGCGAACAGCAGACCGCATCTCTGCAGCCAGTGCTCTTCGTCGATTCCCTGACCGCGCCGTCAGTGCTGGCATGTACTGCGGAATCGGTTCGGGCCTACCTGTCTGATGCGGAAGGGCTTTCGGCAGCCGCACAAGTCACGGCTTCTGCGGATCGCTTTGCCACGTCGTTGACGAGCTGGGCCACTCGCCGCGGTGTGATGGTTGTGGAAATACCAGTTTCAGTGAAGGCTTGGAATTCATTCACGGATTCGACATCCGTTTCGTCTGGCAACAACACATCATCAGGCAATCAGCCGGATGGTTCGATTCGCATCAGTGGTGCGAGCGTGTCGAT
Organism: Fuerstiella sp.; assembly: GCA_041688835.1. Lineage (GTDB taxonomy): Bacteria > Planctomycetota > Planctomycetia > Planctomycetales > Planctomycetaceae > Fuerstiella. The sequence continues at coordinate 4,403 of JBDNHJ010000105.1, read as the reverse complement.
TGTCGTTCCGACGTGGAATTGCGCTGACTTTCTGGCGGCAAGTGTGCGGTCTCTGCTGTCGCAAACGGTCGACACAGAAATCGTCATCGTTGACGATGCTTCTGACGATGACACGAACGGCGTACTGGCGTCGTTCGGTGATCGAATTACCGTTGTGCGTCATGCTCAACAACGCGGCGCCAATGCGGCTCGCAATACCGGGCTGGCTGCTGCGTCGGGTGATTTCATCGCGTTTGCGGATGCTGACAACGAATATTCGCCACGCTGGGTTGAGCGTTTGCTGCAGCAGATTCTGGCCGATCCAGCTTCAGCATTGGCTTATTGCGGCTACACGAAGCAGGCCTCTGATGGCTCACGAGTCGAAAATCACTGTGCGGCGTGGAATCTTGATACGCTGTGGTACGGCAACTATATTGACATGTCCAGTGTTGTTCGTCGGTCGGCCATTCCGACGGAAGGACTGCATGAAGGGTTTCGCCCGTTTGATGATTGGCGGTTATGGCTGAACATGGCACAGCGAGGTTGGCATGGCACATGGGTTCCCGAACAGCTGTTTGTCAAACACGTGCGTGACACCAGTAAAACGGAACAATCGATGGCGAATCCCGAACAGCGGGGGCACGATATCGCTGCCGTTCGTCGCGACTTTGCCGGCCTGGTTGGAATGGAAAAACCGGTGAGTGTTGTGATACCGGCCAGTGGTAGTGACGATCTGACAACTCGCTGCCTAAGACACCTTGGCGAATATTGCGGAGTTCCGTTTCACGTCATCTATGTCGACAATGGTTCGCCGATCGCCATGCTGGACACGGTCGCTCAAGCCGCTGATGACGCCGGGATACCACTGCGGATCATTCGAAATCGGGAAAACCGCGGTTTCACTCAGGCAGTCAACCAAGGGATCGAAGCTTCGGGTGCTGCTAACGTTTTACTGCTGAACAACGACTGCTTTATCGGGCCCGGCTGCGTCGAAAACCTCGCACGTGAATTGCGACTAGATGATCGCGTCGCCGCCGCTGGTCCTCTGACAGGCGACAGTGGTAACCAGTCGCTGCGGAAAGAGGAACGTCGGGAGCTGATTCCATTGTCGGAGGAAATGTTGGGCGAACTGGATGATCCGGTTCGTACGGCGTTTCGGCTGGGTCACAAGCTGCGGTCAGTCGCTGAACCCGTGTTGTCGTTCTTTTGTGTGCTGCTGCGAGCAGAATCGCTGGCGCAATACGGCGGGCTTGATGCACGATTCACGTCAGGCCTTGCCGCAGATGACGAATGGTGTTTTCGTGTGCGAAATCACGGCAAAGAAGTGCGGCTGGTGCTGAATGCCTACGCAGCACACCTTCACCGCAGCAGTTTCAGGCGGCTTGACATTGACCGCGATGCGCTGCAGCAGGACGCAAAGGAACTGCTGCACAGGGTGCTGGCTTCTGGACGAAATGAATGAAGATTGTGACTGCCCGGATCGACCGAACTATTCACGCATCACCGACAAACGAATCCGCTCGGCGATAGCCTTCGGCGGGGACGCCGGGCCACACCGTGCTGGTGTCGCCGATATGCTGCACAAGACTTGGCGTGGGATACCAGATGGGAATGCCGTTGCGTTCGGCCCATTCGCCAATCACGTCGTCGATATAACGCAGTCCGCGATCAGTTAAGCGATGTCGAATCACTTGGGGATCGCTGACAAAATCTCTTGCCAGTTCTGCGGGAAAGACAAATGCCAGAGCCCCCCATTCCCAGCGTTGGTCGGCAACGGTCCAGCCTGCAGCTTCGCGAGTATAAGCGGCCGAACAGTACAGCGACAAAATTCCCGGTGGATCAGCGGGCCACAGGATCGTATCGAGATACTCGCGCATGTTTTCACGATCATGAAACAGGGCATCATCTTGTATCATCAAAAATGCGTCGGCATTCGGACGAACCAATGTCAGTTCCAGCAGCGTGAGATAAAAGTTGGGCCACGCTCCGACAGCTGGAGTTCGCAGTGTTATTTGTGCGGATTCCGATGGCGACAGATTTACCTTTCCGTCTACGGCAACCAGCACATTGTCCCATCCGGCACGCTGCAGATATTCTAGGCTGATGACCAGCGTGGGAGTGCGTCGCTGGGTGGTGGTCATGCCAACCGCCCAAGAAATTGTACCGCCGCCACTCCACGAAGTTGGCTGCGGAAGAATGTGTCGCAGCTTCATCGGATTTGCGTTGGCGTTTTGCGACCAGTCAAGACACGAACGACACGCAATCGCGGTTGTTGAGGTGTGAGCCGCGTGATGGCATGCGTGAACGGCAGTGCGGGCGAGTCCCTCAATCGACGGTTCGTGCCGGTAACCGATCAAGCGGCCGAAGTGTGTGCAATCGTGGTGCGATCGTGGTCCGCTGAATGAAGAACGTTCTTCGGCAACTTCGACTTCAAGGAACGACTGAGCCCATTGCTGCAGTTCTTCGGCACGCGCCACGTCACAGGATTCTGTTCCGCCGCGCTGGATGATTTCCTCAGCGGCGGAATACAGAAACGACGACAGAACCGGATTCAGGCGCTGCGTCGAAGGCGGAATACCATCCACGCAGGCTTCGCATGCCGCGCGGGGCACTTGGAATGAAGCCAACTCCTGACCGCAGATGGCAATCTGGCACAACAGATTGCAGCGAGCGACTTCTTCACCGTCAGCAATCTGCACATCGTCGCGGTGTGGGCATTGTTCGACGGCTGGCACGTGAACTAGCTTCGCGTGGTAATAACCGGAGCGGTAACCGCGATGATCTGCCCCGCGTAACTTGGAGCTCGACTGGGAGGCCTGACAACAACTCCACCATCGTCCACCTTGCCCTGCATCTCCACCCAGTGCAATTGCTTCCGATCATGAGGCGTTGCCGTCAGGAACTGTGTACGCTGATTGCTCGATATCATCACCTGCCGAGCTTGGAAGATCTGGGTGAATGTATTACCGCCGGGCTGCGTGAAACTGCTGGTCATTCTTCGCCTTTTGCCTGTGACGGGTCGCCCACCGGCGACCGCTGAAGTGAGCCTGCATGGATTCTGTCCATTCTACGCAGCGGATGCAAGGCAGTTGATCAAGTAAAACCTAGTCTGCGACCACGGGTTAAACAATGGACGGCTCATGCGTCCCCGCACGCGCCATAGAACAGTGGCCAACCCATGAAAAAAGCCTCGTGCCGATACAAAGGGCACGAGGCTTTTCTTATTTACAAGCTTCCGAAGAAGCCGATCGGTTCACCGGAACTAGTTGCAGCAAGAGCTGCATGTTCCGCCACAAGAACCATCGCAAGAAGCAGCGGCTGCTCCGCCATCAGCTGCATCGCAGCTAACAACGTTGTCAGCAACCCAAACCAGCTTAGAAATTGTCTGTGGAACCATCTTGGTGGTCATGACAGTGATTTCTTTCTCAGTCTGAACTGGAATACGAACTGTGTAGTTAGAAGACTTTTGCTCCTGAACAGTTTCGTACCGAGTGACCTGGTACTCACGTGTTCGTTGCTCTGGAACCATAACAGTCACCTGAACTTCGCGTGAACGCTGCTCTGTGCGGTGCTTCGTAACGCAGTGAGTGCGAGTACGAGTTTCCTGACGGTGCTTTGTCACGCAGTAAGTGTAAGGAACCTGCTTGGTCACAGGACGTGAGCAGCAGACTGTTCGAGTTCGAGTTTCGCAGCGGTGCTTTGTGACACAGTATGTGTAAGGAACTTCTTTGCATACTTTGCGTGGGCAGCAAACTGTGCGAGTTCGAGTTTCGCAACGGTGCTTTGTAACGCAGTATGTGTAAGGAACCTGCTCACAAACAGTTTCGTAGCAAGTGTACGGGCACTCTTGCTGTACAGGACAGCAAACCCAACGCTTGCAAGTTTTTGGACAGCAGTTACAACCGTCGCCAGCGTCGCCGCCAACAGTGTACTCTTCCCAGTGACCCTGCTGAACAGTGATCGTGCGAGTCTTCTGGACTGCAACACGACGAGACACGGTACGAGTACCAGTCATCTGCTCTGTGTAAGGAACGGAAACAGTGTAAGGAACTTCCTTGCTGTCCATGACGGTTTCGTAAACGGTACGAGTACCAGTCATCTGCTCTGTGTAGGGCACAGAAACAGTGTAAGGAACTTCTTTTGTTTCCCGAACCATTTCAGTCACACATCGAGTGCCAGTCATCTGCTCCTGGTAAGGAACACAAACTGTGTACTCTGAAGTCACTTGCTCTGTGTAAGGAACACTGACGCAGTAGTTAACAGTCTTTGTCTGGCAAGTTGGAATGGCGTGCTCCCCGAATTCGGTACCAGTTAGAATGAGAGTCTTCAGAGCCCAATTCCGGGCGAGGAGATTTTGATGAGTAATTCGAAGCGAAAACGTCGCAGTCCTGAGCAAGTCGTGAAAGCCCTAGCGGAAGGTGAGT
>JBDNHJ010000104.1:0-61800 GCA_041688835.1 Fuerstiella sp. | reverse complement strand
CTGAAACAGGAACTGAAACAGGAACCGAAACAGGAACCGAAACAGGAACCGAAACAGGAACCGAAACAGGAACCGACTACGACTACGACTACGACTACGACTACGACTACGACTACGACTACGACTACGACTACGACTACGACTACGACTACGACTACTACGGTGGAGCGTAGCCCGCGATTTCTCCGATTCGATTTTAGGGATCGTCGCCAATCACCGGTTGGCGTTGCCTAGTTCGCTCACAGGTCGAAGCAGCTTCTGGTCAGCTGACTGGACGCACCCGACAAAAACGGCAGATTGAACCGTATTCAAAGCCAGAGTCAGCAATCCGTTTCGCTGCACTCTGAAAACCGAAGAGGGTCAACTGCCGTGGCGAACTTGTTGGGTTTCGCCGTCATAAATTAGCGGCGTTGCTCACTGGTGACTCAACACACTCAACGGCAGCGGAAATTCTTTCACGATTTTTCCACTGATATCGACGCACTTGAACGTCATGACGGGATCATCGAGTGTCAGGTTGAAACTTAGCTGCCCCCAAAAATTGCCTGCGTTGTACGACCAGACGGCGTTGTCGAATGTTTGGTGAGTATGCTGGTTGGTCACTTTGGCAGACACGAATTCGTACAACGGATAGCCCTTGTGGCGGTCGGTCTTCCAGATGTCGGACCGATGTCGATCACCGGAAATCAAAATGACTCCGTTGATCTTTTTGTCGTTGATCAAGTCGAAAATTTCGTCTCGTTCCGCGCGCGCCCATTTTCCGGCCCAAGAATCTTTGCCGTCTTTGTCAGCTCCATCGGAAAACATGGTGCCCGAAGCAATGACTTTGAACTTGCCTGTTGCAGCTGCCAGTTCCTGCAATAGCCATTTTTTTTGGTCCGGCCCCAACATCGTTTTGTCTCGCTTGTCGCGGTAAAAGCGGCCGTCGGTCATAAAAAAGTCGACATCGCCCAGAGAAAACGAGTGCCATGTGCCGGGCACTTGTGTGCCGCCGCCATAGTGGGGATTGTTCCAATTCTGGCGGAACACATTCCAGTTCGGCCGCTTCCAAGAAGCTTCTAGGCCAGCGCCGCCAGACTGATCGTTCATCGCCATGTCGTGGTCGTCCCACACCGCATAGATTCCCGTCCCCGCCACGAGTTCTCGCCAAGATTTGCTGAGACACCGGCGATAGTAAAACAGTCGTTGAGCACCGCGACGATCGACCACATCAATGTAAACGTTATCGCCCAGTCCGAGGTAAGCCAGCGGCCGCGGTTGTGACTGCGCCATGTTGCTCCACGCATATTCGTTTGTCGGTACGTAGCGAGCTCCGGAACCGAACGCGACGTCGAACTCAACTTTCTGGCCTGCAGCAGGTGCGGTGCGAAAACGATACGCAGCTTTATGGATCGGCTTTCCGTCTAGAATCACAGCATACGTGTATTCCGTATATGGCTGCAGCGAGTCTACGGTCAGGACCGTGGTGAAATCGTCTTCAGCCGAAGTTTCAGCGACGCTAGACGTCTGTTCGCCAACTATGATCTGCACGGTCGCGGGGCCGGCCGTGCGAACCCAAAAGTTTGCGGAGTCCGGTTTCAAGACACCCAGCATTGGGCCGTTAAACAGCTTGATGTCGTGCTTTTCGATCAGCTCAACAAACGCACGTTCGGCCAACAGATCGGCGAGTCCGCCTTCAGCCCCGAATCGTCCCGTTTGTCCTTTTGAGTCCGACCCGTACAAAGCGTCGATCATGTAGGGATCGAGATCTTTCATCACCGGATCTGTTTCGCCCTCCGTGATCGGCTCCTTGCCGAAAGCCAAGTATCCCGAGACTAAGATCACGGTGACAAGACACGTCACCTTTTTCATTGAGAGCAGCATTGTTCGACCGATTCTGGTGGATGGAGACTTCATTTCGTGCCGTTGTCATTGTGGTTCCGAAGATGGAGGTCCGGCGGCCAGCAGGCTAACGGATGACGTCCCAATGGGAAATCGAGGCCCGTCATTTTGGTTGATGATCATTTGATGGTAAACTGCTTGCCAGCGTCTGCCGTACGCCTGCCTGCTTTTCAAAGCCAACGAAAGTGTCGAATCATGATCCGAATAAAATCAACTGCCTGTGTGCTCAACCTTTCCTGTTTTTGCCTTATTGCTGCCGTGCTGGTGTTGGCGAGTCCTGTGCAATCCGGAGAAATCGATGAATCTCAACAAAACTGGCTGACGCATTATGGCAAGCAAGCGAATGTTCCCCAGCCAGAACAGATGCTGATCAATACCGATCCAGAGCCGACTGTGACTGACGAATATGTCTTGCTGTTTAACGGCAAGGATCTTGAAGGCTGGAAGTCACGTGGTGGTGAATCGCCTTTTGAGGTCGTCGACGGCTGTATTGTTAGCACCTGCAAACCGAATTCCCCCAGTACTTATCTGTGTACCGAGAAATCCGACTACGCAGACTTTGTGTTAACCTTCGAAACAAAATTCGATGTCGAAACCAACAGCGGCATCATGCTGCGAGCTCAAGCCAAGGGGCAAGACGGCAACACCGTCTTCGGTCCTCAGACAGAAATGGAACCAGACTCGCAGGATCGCGAATGGTCGGGTGGCATCTACGGACAAAGTTGCGGCGGTTGGTTTTATCCGCTGTGGTTGAAGGAACACGCAGCCGTGCGAAAAGCGCAGAAGAAGGATGACTGGAATCGGGTTACGATTTCGGCTCAAGGGGGAGTCATCAAAACCTGGCTAAATGGCGTTCCGGCTGCTCATTGGGTCACCGACACTTACCTGCAAGGTTTCTTTGGACTGCAGATGCACAAGGGGGCCAAAGGCCGCGTTTTGTGGCGCAATCTGAAGTTGAAGGCAATGTTGAGCACCCATGCACAATGAGATCGGCGTTATCGCGGAAGGGCGCAAGCCGTCCGGTGTCGCGAAACCGGACGGCTTGCGCCCTTCCGCTACCTTTCGTTTTGCCAATTATCGCAGCGATGTTCGAGTAAAATGCTGGCCAGTTGAGCAGCCGATTCATTCCCCTGAATCGAAACGCTGGTGCATTCTTCCAAGTTGCGAAACCAGGTGTGTTGTCGTTTCGCAAACTGACGAGTGCCGGTCTTGACCTGATTGACACAGTCGTTCAACGGTCGGCCGTTTTCTAAGTGAGCGATCATTTCGCGATACCCTAAACCTTGGCGCGCCGTTCTGCCGGGCGGCGGAGATTCCTGCAGCAGTTGCCGTGTTTCCTGAAGAAGTCCTTGCCGCAGCATGATGTCCACACGTTGATTGATGCGATCGTACAGCCATGGTCGCGGCGGATCGATCCACAACACGGCGGCCGGACGCTGTTCCAGCGGCAGGGGCGGTTGGTTTTGTTGGACAGACAGTGGCTGCCCCGTGACACGGTAGACTTCGATCGCTCGAATGACGCGCCGAGTGTCATTGGGATGCAGGCGATTTGCCGTGACTTCATCCACCTTGCGTAGCTCAGCATGCAGCCATTGCGTTCCGCGCCGTTGTAGAGATTGATCGAGTTCCCGTCGCAGATCCCAATCGGCTTCGGGACCATCAAAGACACCTCGCAGCATTGATCGCAGATACAACCCGGTGCCGCCCACAAACAGGGGTGTCTTGCCACGGCCAATGATGTCGTGGATGGCTGTCCACGACTTGGCGACGAAATCTGTGACGCTGAATTCTTGGTCGGGATTGACAATATCAATCAGGTGATGCGGCACCTGAGCTTGTTCGTCAGGCGACGGCTTGGCCGTGCCGATATTCATCCGACGATAGACGGCCATGGAATCCATGGATACGATTTCGGCGTTCAAATGCTCGGCCAAAGCCAGCGCGGACGCCGACTTTCCTCCAGCCGTCGGGCCGGCCAAAAACCAGCATTGGCGAAGCAGGTGGGTGGAAGCTGTCATAAGACATTCACGGAAAGCGACGATCGCGTTTAGTCTGCGTTTAGGCCGAAAGTTGGGCCTTGCCGGGGCCTTCGGCACTGACGATATTCCCTAACACGACGGATTGGTATTCTGGGGTTGAGCTTGCGAACTGCACGGCTTCTGCGACGTTCGCGGGGACCGCCAGAACCAATCCGATCCCCATGTTGAAGACGCGGTCCATTTCGGCGTCCGCGATATTGCCCAGCCCTTGCAACCACTGAAACACGGCCGGCACCTGCCAGGCCGAACGTGACATTTTGGCTTCGACGCCGTCCGGCAGAATGCGTTCGAGATTCTCGCACAGACCACCACCGGTGATGTGAGCAATTCCGTGCAGGTCCAGATTGCCGATGGCCTTTTGCACTTTGGCAACGGTTTCTGAATAGATCCGCGTGGGGGTCATTAGTGTTTCTCCCACGGAAGCTCCGAGTGCTTCGATGGTGTCGTCAACCGTGAGTCCCGCATGGTCGAAGACAGCCTTCCGAATCAGGCTGAAGCCATTGCTGTGGAAGCCGGAAGACGGAACACCGATCAACACATCGCCGACAGCAATCCGTTCTTTGCCACTGACAAGTTCGATGCGGTCTGCGGCAGCGACACAGAATCCAGCCATGTCGAAGTCACCATCGCGATAAAGATCGGGCATGATGGCCGTTTCGCCGCCGAGTAACGCCGCCCCAGCCTGCATGCAGCCGTCACTGACTCCCCGCACCAGTTGCTCAAGCAACACTGGGTTATCTTTGCCCATCGCGATATAGTCCAGAAACAGCAGCGGAGTCGCGCCAAGGCACAGGCAATCGTTGACGCACATCGCAACCAGATCGATACCGATGGTGTCGAAGCGATTCATCATGATGGCCAGCTTGATCTTGGTGCCAACACCGTCCGTGCCCGAAACCAGCACCGGATCTTTCCATTGCCGCTCAGCACTCAAGCGAAACAGCCCCGCAAAACCGCCGGGTAGCTCCATGACGCCGGGCGTATGCGTTCTCTGCATCAGCGCTGGCAGCTTTTTCATCGCCTGTTCGTACAATTTCAGGTCGACGCCGGCGGATTGGTAGCTGAGTTCCGTCATTTCGAATCGTTCATGAAAAAAGATCGCAGATAAGGCAACCTGCACTAGGTGAGACTGGCTGGTTGATTCCGACAGGAATGCAGGTTCTGTGCGGGAGTGATCACAGAATATCGCTGGCTGCTGGCGAAATCTGACGAATCGACGGCAGTGTCGCAGAATCTGCAGATTCCGAAAGGGACTGCCGCCTGCTGGGGCAGCTGTGGTCATGAATTCCCTGCAGTTTTGCTCAGACCCACTCAGCCCATCTCATGGCTGACAAGCCGGTTTTGTGTGGTCGGAATACGCCCAATATGCCGATAAGTGGTTCTATGCTGCCCAGCGAGTTGTCGCAATTGGCTGCAGAACGCTAGATGACTGCCATCGCAATCGTCATGGCACTCGCTTCGGAACTCAAAAACTGGAAACCGACAGATGTTTGGTCAAAGCGTAGATAAGTTGTGGTACTTCGAGAGTGCCATTCATGAAGAAGCGCACAATCGCCTGATGTACGTCGCCGAACAGGGCGAGCCGTTTGTGCTGTTATTGGGTGAACGGGGTTTGGGAAAAACCTGCGTGCTGAATCGTGTTCAGGCGGAGTGCCGACGTTTTGGCCATTCGTCGGTCATGATCAACGTCGCGGCATTGGACGAAGACGCATTTCTGTGGCACCTGTGCGGCGGTTTGTCGATCATCCCCGGCGAAGGGCAAAGTCGCAGCCAAATGATGAATGCCATTCGAGACGAAATTTCCGGACGCGTTGTCTGCAAGCATCAGACAATCGTGTTACTGGATGACCTGCATCGTGCGGGGCAAGATTTGAGCCTGATGGTTCAGTTTCTGTCGGCGATCAACCAGCAGACCGGTGGCGGAGTGTCGGTCATCGCGACGGCCGAAAGCGTGCTGCCTGCTGCTTGGCAACAATTGTCGGCCTTAAAAGTCCAGCTGACCAAACTGACTGATCAGGACTCAAAAGCATTCGTGAAAGGCATGCTGGGCTCTGCGGACATCGACACTGTGACCGCAGATGGTCTGGCCGCGATCGTCGAATGTTGCCAAGGTTCGCCCGCTCAATTGTCGCGGATCTGTGAAATGGTTAAGGTCGCAGCCACGACGAATCCGGCACTCGAAATCAACGCAGAGCTGCTGGAAGTTCTTACGGAAGAAACGCTGCTGGCGTAGTCACAATGGCAGAATTCGTGTTCGATAGTCATTCCGAAGACGACACTGCCACGCTCGGCGGACGCCTCGCGGACGCGCTGCGATCCGGCTTGACGATTGCCCTGAACGGCCAGCTGGGTTCCGGCAAAACGCATCTTGTGCGCGCGGTGTGTGCCGGCTTGGGAATGAACCCCGACGTCGTCAACAGTCCCACGTTTGTGTTGATGCAAACGTATGCGGATGGTCGCCTGCCGGTGTTTCACTTCGACACCTATCGCCTCGGCGACGTTGACGAATTTGTCGCCATCGGTGCCGAAGAGTATTTGCTGGACCCCGACGTGGTCTGCTTCGTCGAATGGGCGGCCCGCATCGAAGAAGTCTTGCCCGCTGATCATCTGGTGATTCAGATTGAGCAGACAGCACCACAATCCAGACGCTTCGGCTTTCACGGAACCGGGCCGATCAGCCACGCGGTTGTCAGTGAGTTAATTCGTGAGCCGTTTCGGCGCTAGCCACGGTTGTTCTGTCCTCTGCTTGATTCGGCGGGAATACTTCGCAAAATAAAGCAGCCGGCGACGCGAGGGCGTCATCGGCTGATTTCGGAGGTCTTCCTCTGTTGTAGCAACAGAGCGGTGCAAAGAGTCTCCACGGAGTAACATCGGCGAAACCAAAAACGTTCATCTGCCCAAAATGGCGCTGACTCACGGAATCCGCGAATTGCCTAAGGCGATAACGGTAGTGAAGGGCATCGCTCGACAACTTGCCGCCGATTCCCCAAAATCTCAAATCTCAAATCTGCAATCTCAAATCTGCAATCAAATCCGGATCCGTATGAAACATCTTTTCCTGATCATATCCAGCATTGCCCTGCTGCTAGTTTTTCCCGCAACACTGTTCGGAGACGACCGCGTTCATGTGGATCACGGCAACGCTGGAATGGTTGTCAGCGAATCCGCTATCGCCAGCCGCATTGGGCGTGATGTTCTGCTGGACGGAGGCAATGCTGTCGACGCAGCCGTGGCGACTGCGTTTGCGTTGGCCGTCACATGGCCAGAAGCCGGCAACATTGGCGGCGGGGGATTCATGATGGTCCGGCCGGCCGATGGCAAGTCACCGGTGTGCATCGACTACCGCGAAACCGCTCCGGCAACAATGCACGCCACTTCGTTTCAGGCCACAGATGGCACACATTCGCACAAAGCTGTCGGTGTTCCGGGGACGGTGCGAGGACTCGCGGTTGCTCATGAAAAATACGGAAAACTGCCGTGGCGAGATCTTGTCATACCCGCTGTCAAGTTAGCCAGTGAAGGCTTTCAGATGACGGACACTTTGGCGGATTCCATCAACCGTGTGTTGCTAAGCAAAAGTGTTCAAACTGATCCGCAGCACGCGGAATTACGACGCGTCTACGGTCAGGCCAACGGTTCGCAGTGGCAGGCGGGAGACCGCATGATCCTGCCCGACTTGGCCGCAACGTTGACCGTCATCGCTGACGATCCGAACGCCTTCTATCAAGGCCCACTGGCGGATTCTTTGGTCGACGAAATGCAGCGGGGGGACGGCGTCATCAGTGCGACCGATTTGTCCAACTACAAGGCCATCGTGCGTCCCGCGATGCGGGGCACGTTTCGTAAGTTCACGATTCTTGGAGCTCCACCGCCAAGTTCCGGAGGGACGTGTATTATCGAAGCCCTGAACATTTTGGAGAACTTTGACTTAGCCAGTCGCGATCGTTTCGATGCCACGAACGTACACTTGATCGCCGAAACGTGTCGCCGTGTGTTTGCGGATCGAGCTCGCTATCTGGGTGATCCTGAATTTACCGAAATCCCAGCACATCTCACGACCAAGGCCTACGCCAAAACGGTTGCCGCGACCATCGATCTGCAACGCGCATCCACCAGTGAAAGCGTTGCTCCAGAAATCCAGCTGGCTCCGGAAAGCCCCGACACCACTCATTTTTCTGTCATCGATGGCAGCGGAATGGCGGTCAGCAACACGTACACCCTAGAAGCCAGTTGGGGTTCGCGGATCGTTGTTACAGGCCGCGGCTATGTGCTGAACAACGAAATGGGAGACTTCAATTGGTTCCCCGACGTAACCAATCGTCAGGGACGTATTGGCACGAAGCCAAATCTTGTTGTCGGCGGAAAACGCATGCTGAGTTCACAGACTCCATCGTTCGTTGAACAGGATGGGAAGCTGCTGCTGATCACGGGAAGTCCCGGAGGCCGAACCATTATCAACACGGTGCTATGCAACATTCTGAACGTCACAGAATTTGGCATGGACGCGGCATCTGCCGTCAGCGCGGCGCGGCAGCATCATCAGTGGTTTCCAGATCGAATCTACCTCGAAAACTTAGACCGCGAACCACATCGATCCGTTGCGAAATCGCTGCGAAGCATGGGGCACGATGTCGCCAACCGTTCCGCTCAAGGTTCGGCTCATACAATTGCCATCGATCACGACACTTCAAACATCATCGGTATCTCAGACCGACGACGCGACGGACGTCCGGCCGGATATTCGGCCGGAACAATGGCAATCTGGGACTTCGCCGAACCCGCTCAGCGAGAACTCACACAGTGTTCCCACACAGGATCGCTCACGACAACGTGGACGTCTGTCCTGCCGAGCTGCATGACCGACGGAAAGGATCAACTCACAATTCGTCGCGACGCCCCCCACGAAATATTCTCTTCGTTTGCACCGCTGGGGGCCGCCGAAGTTTCCACCGGGCGAATCGTCGTCACCATGAAAGTCGACAGCGCGGTGTTCGCTGGCAAAAATCGGGACGAACAATTGCGACTGGGGTTCACTCACGACAACCTCAAGCCACAAGTCACGGCCCGCATGATTCTAGGTCGCGACGCAGCGAACAATGTCATCGTTCGTGGCGAAGCACTCGGAACAGGCAGCGAAATCCCTGCCACCATCTTGGGTTCTGATGGCCGCATCGACCAGCCGATTGAACTCAGGCTGACCGTCGATGTGGATGCCGACACTTACGAAATCGCGTCCCGATCGGCAGACGTCGACACATTCACAACTCACGGCACGGGCCGTATCGCCGCTGACCGGATAGTTCGCTATCTGCGTTTAAGCGTCCTAAATGACTTCGCTGCAAAAGGGGAATTCGTGTCCGTCGACCGGATTCATCTGCTGCGATTATAGGTTGGGCGTTTTGATTGTGCTGCGGACATTTTTGGGATCCCACAGTCTGTCCCCGACTCGGAAGCCGAAGCCTTCGCGTTTCTCGCGGTCGGCTCGGCTGGCCCATGGCGTGCCGGGATGATCTTTGATCACGACATCCAACAGTTCGATGGATTTCTTTTCTTCTTCGCTGACCATCGTCAGGTATTCAGAACGTTCTTCTTTGAGCTTGAAGAAGCCTTTCAGTCTTGCAAACTGAGCTTCATCGGGGACGAGTGTTTCGCGGGATCGCCAGAAGTTCCATTCGTTGGCGTCCTTATTTTTCGGTTCCGGCATGTTGTTGGCATGCTGATCCACGTTCAGCAGAAACTGAAACAGTCGGAGTCGAAAAATGTGCAACTGAGCGTGCGCTAGGTCGTATCCGGCGCGCCAGCGAGACGACGGTTCTTTGGCTCGCAGTGGCTTCACGTTTTCCAAAATTCCGATGGCCGTGTTGACCATACTCATGGCATTGGCGGCCTTCACGGCCTGAACGGCGGCCTCTTTTTGGAAGTCTGGCAGCAGCAGCGGATAGTGTTCGTCTCGAATATTCAAGTCGCGATTAAACGTCTCAAACAACAGTTTGTTTTCCGTGGGATTCAACGTGGCGATCACTCGCCATAACTCGCGTCGAAATTCGCTCTGATCTCGCTCCGCAATATAGTCACGGCGTGAAAGCAGCAACGGCGTGTATTCGCGGATGGCAAGAAAGTCGTACTTGCGTTTTTCGTTCTCGCCACGTGTCACCAGATTGGCTTCATTGCCCGGCAAGACGAAGAAGATTCCCCCCGACTGCTTCGCCATGCGAACCTGTTCGTACGGACCAAATCCGGCGGATTGGCCGCCCCAGCGAGGTTCGATGCCGTCCCATTGCAGACATTCCGGGAACGCTGTTTCCGGACCACGACGCACTCGCAGCCAGAACGGTTCATTATGCACGGGGTCTCGCCAAATCTGCGAAGCGTACGGATAGCCGAACATGCTTTCGCGACCCATGACGTAAATCGGTGTCTTTGATTCTCGAGCGGCCAAAATCGCTTCTTCCACGTACAAACCGTCGTCTCCTGATTCATCGGACACCACAATCACAGCCAGCTTACGCTTCGAACGTGGTTTGTAGTTGTCACGAATGACGGCGGAGATTGATTGCGACATGTTTTCATCGCCCGTTATATCAATGGGGACTTTGTCGATGGCGGCTTTGATCTGTTCGACGTCTGCGGTTGGCTGTCGCGTGTGAACGTGAATTCCTTTGCCGTAACTGGCAACGACGGTCAATAACTGTTCGCTACCCCGGCGTTTCAGGTCTTTATCCTGTTGCGTGGCGATGCCCAGTTCATCGTAGACTCGCATATAGTTTTCGCGGATTTCTTCGCGGTCATCGACCATGCTGCCGGATTCGTCGAACAACCACACGACGGTCACTTTTTGCTGCCGCATCATGCGGACCAGTTCCTGTGTGATGACGCCCATGGCGTCTCCGTAGCCTTCGACCATGGCTCCCACTTCGCCAGTAATTTCTCCTTCGCCAATGTCAGCGGCCATCACTTCGTCGCTCAGCATCATGGTTTCGACACGTGGGGCATCGACCACGGCTTCGTTCAGCACGTTGGCCTGCTGCACATCGACGGGCACCGAGGCTGCGGAAGCGGCTGCGCCGACGGCGGTGGACGGGGTTCCTCCAGAAATCACGTTCATGGTTTCGGAGGGCTTGGTTTCCAGTTCCAGCTGCTGTTCCATCTGCTCCCGAGGCAAGTCCTCAGTAAAGATCGATTCCAGCGTGATGTCTGGCGCGGTCGCACTCAGTTCGAACGTAATCAATAGCATGGCCACGACCACCACGACGTGGACGATCAATGACACAACGAGTGAGGGGGCGCTTTTGAGAAAGTCTTTCATGTCGATACTTAGCCAAAGCTGTCGTCAGACGAAAAATGAAAATCACACCGGATCGCGTTCGAAAAATTCGGCGACACGGTCGGTGACTTACGTGGCTCGCCGACCGATATCCTACCGGAAAAATCCAGAAAAGACACGGAATTCAGCAGATTCTGAGCTCGCGCAACCGCGTGAGCATCGCCCCTCGTGCCGGCCACTGAGTCGCGCGGGGCGTTGCCCGCGCGGTTATGCGACCGATTTCGCGGTTGGTGTTGCAGTAAGTTGTTTGCTGCATTAACTTTCCATCAGATCCGTTCATCGAGATCCGGCACGGCAGCGGAAGTTCGGAACTCGCTCCCTATATTAACCTAACTGACTCCACAGACACTGCTTTAAGACTCGGCATGAAGCCAGCCCTAAGTTCTTCACGGACGAATTCATCAGTGCTGAATGTTCCCGACCGTCACTGCCTGCTGTTGGGGGCGAACGGTGCGGGTATGACTGCGCTGGCTGAAGTTTTGGCGTCGCTGGGGCACTGCATCACGGGAATCGATCAGAACGCAGAATCGGTGCAGCAGCCACATCCTCGGATCCGAATTTTTCCGTGGCAGCACGACGCTGCGACGCAACAATCATTCGACCTGTGCATTTCTAGCCCCGCAATCCGTCAAGACGATCCGATTTTGCAGCGGTTACAGCGTGCAGGCACACCGATTCTGTCGTTGCATGAATGTTTAGCAGGCTTGTTTGCTGACAGTCGCCAGATTTGCGTCGCGGGAACTCACGGCAAAAGCACAACGTCCGCGATGTTGGCTTGGATTCTGGACTTCGCCGGTCTGCAGCCGGGCTTCTTTGTGGGAGCTCATCAGACCAACTTCGCGGCTTCTGGCCGTGGAATCGACCACGGGGCATCCTTAGTATCAACATCTGACACCGCGTGGTCTGTTTTGGAAAGCTGCGAATATTCGCGTTCCTTCCACCATTTTTCGCCCAGCGTTGTCGTGCTGACGGGAATTGAACGCGATCATTTTGATTGTTTTCCCGACCAAGCTTCCGAAGATGCGGCCTTTCGAGTGTTCGCGGACAAGTTGCCGACCGACGGAACACTGGTCTTTCCGGCAGACTGCCCTCGCAGCCAGCAATTGGCCACCGCTGTCGGGCGTCGGTCGGCCACGTTTCAGTTGACCGATCAGGCTTCGCTGAAAATCGGATCTGTGCAGCAGTCCGCGAATACCGCTGCGTCTGAAAATCATTGGATTGCCAGTCAAATCCGGCATGTGGGCGGCGTGGTCAGTTTTCATCTGCAACACAACGGACAACAATTCTTCATTCAGCTGGCAATTCCTGGCCGCCACAACGTCGCCAACGCGGTCGCGGCGATGATTGCAGCGTGTCAGGCGGGCGTGTCGCTAGAACAATGCCGCGTCGCATTGGGCCTGTTTCGAGGAATTCGTCGAAGATTTGAATTCCGGGGCCTGCACAACGGCATGACTTTGGTCGATGATTACGCTCACCACCCTACGGCCATTCGAGCCACATTGCAGACGGCTCGGGAAGCGTTTCCCGGCCGAAAAATCATTGCCGCCTTTGAACCTCATCAGGTGATTCGGACGGCGGCGTTGTTTCCCGAGTTTGTGAATTCTTTGCTGCTGGCGGACGAAATTTTGCTACTTCCCGCCTTTCCGGCCCGAGAAAACGTGACTCACCTAGAATGCTGCCGCACCAGCGGTAGATTGGTCAAAGAACTGAACAATCGCGGGGCGAGGGCTTTCCTGTTTGCCAACCTTGACCAGATTGTGTCCAGAATAGACCATTCCGGCAGACCCACTGATATTATTCTGACGATGGGCGCCGGTAGGACGAACTTAATTCATGACCAACTCACTGAACGACTTCAACGACATTCTGTCGCCTGACGAAAACCTGGCTGCTCACACGTGGCTAAAAATCGGCGGCAATGCGGAGCGGTTCTATACGCCGACCTCACGCGACCAATTGGTCGCGCTGGTGCAATGCTGCGTGGCCAACAAAGTGCCCGTCAAAATTCTCGGCAGCGGGTCCAACCTGCTGGTGTCTGACGAAGGCGTCACGGGCGCTGTGATTAAGGTGGCCGATCCGTTGCTGAACAAAGTCACCGTCAACGGCAACACAATCACGGCCGAAGGTGGCGCATTGTTGTCGCACGTGGTTTCTGAATCTGTGCGCGCGAACCTTGCTGGTCTCGAAAACCTCGTGGGAATTCCCGGAACCATCGGCGCGGCTGTGGCCGGCAATTCTGGTGGGCGGCATGGCGACATTGGTGAGCTGGTTCGCAACGTGGAAGTGATGACGCACACGGGCGAAATTGTCGAACGCAAAGACGATGAGCTGACGTTTGCTTATCGCAGAAGCAGTATCACCGATTTGCTTGTGCTGTCCGTTACTCTGGAACTGCGTCCGGACGAATCTGAAGACCTGACCAATCGGATGAAAAAGATCTGGATCATGAAACGGGCCACTCAGCCCTTAGCTGACCAGTCGGCCGGTTGCATCTTTCGCAACCCGCGCGGCCTAAGTGCCGGGGCACTGATCGAACAATGTGGCCTGAAAGATCTGTCTGTCGGCAAAGCTCGAATCAGTGATCGTCACGCCAACTTTGTGGTGACAGAATCCGGTGCCAATAGTTCGGAAGTGCAGTCGCTGGTCAAAAAAGTGACGGCCGCCGTGTCGGAAAAGTTCGGCGTCGAACTTGAGCTCGAAATCCGACAGTGGTAACGCCCTGCTCGGGCACGATCGCGATCGCGGCCGTTGCAGCAAACCGTTGACCACAAACGTCGCGCCAAAGTCTTCTGCATTCTTACAGTGTGCTCCGTCGATTCCATCGCGGAGCAATCAGCCACTCATTCCCCCCTTCGCAAACGCAAACGCGATCTACTCAACTTCTCAACACCGAAATCATGGCCGTACTTCTACAAATTCTCGATGGCGTCAAAAGTTATGGCGACCAAGTTCTGCTCGATCATGCCAGCACCACGATTCATGATGGCACAAAGATCGGATTCATCGGTCGCAACGGAGCTGGTAAGTCGACTCTGCTGCGTATTCTGCTGGGCGACGAAGAACTCGACAGCGGCGAAGTTGTCCGCGGATCTCATCTGAAAGTTGGCTACCTGCGACAGCATGATCCCTTTCAGCCAGGAGAGTCCGCGCTGGATTTCCTGATGCGCGACAGTGACCAGCCCGATTGGAAATGCGGTGAAGTCGCCGGCCAGTTTGAACTCAAGGGCGACTATCTCAACGGGCCCGTCAAAGACCTGTCCGGCGGTTGGCAGACACGCGTCAAATTGGCGGCGCTGCTACTGCACGAACCGAACCTGCTAATGCTGGACGAACCGACCAACTTTCTGGACCTGCGAACACAGATTCTGCTGGAACACTTCCTCGTCAACTTCACCGCCTCCTGCCTGATCGTGTCGCATGACCGCGCGTTTTTGACGGCGACCTGCGACCAGACACTGGATCTGAACAAAGGCAAACTGACGCTGTACAACGGCAAGGTGAACCCCTATCTGGAAAAGCTGGAAGAAGACAAGGTTCGTGACGAACGCACCAATGCGTCTGTCATCGCTAAACAAAAACAGCTGCAGAAGTTCATCGACAAAAACAAAGCGCGAGCCACCTCGGCCAGCCAAGCGCGTTCCAAACAAAAACAGCTGGATCGTCTGCAGACCAAAGAAATCGAAGTCGATCTACCGACAGCTTCGATCAAAGCTCCCGTGGTCGAACCCCGCCAAGGACCAGCCGTGCTGTGCATGGATCTGGCCATTGGTTATGCGGACCATGAAGTCGCCAAGGATATTGATGTCGAAGTTGAGCATCAGCAGCGTGCGGCAATCGTGGGCGACAACGGGCAGGGCAAGACCACGTTGTTACGAACACTGGTCGACTCATTGAGGCCGATCAAAGGTAAGGTCAAATGGGGCTACGGCTGTAAAATCGGCACCTACGCTCAGCACGTTTACAGCACCTTGCCACAGGATCAGACGGTGCTGGAGTACCTCGAATATAACTCGATGCCCGGCGTGACAACTCAGGATTGCCTAGCTGTCGCTGGTTCGCTGTTGTTCCGTGGAGCTCACGTACAAAAACCGATTAAAGTGTTGTCCGGTGGAGAACGAGCTCGCCTGTGCATGGCGGGCCTGCTGCTCGGTGACTACAACATTTTAATCCTCGACGAACCCGGCAACCATCTGGACGTCGAAACCGTCGAATCCCTAGCCACCGCATTGCTAAAATACAAAGGCACGGTCATCTTCACCAGCCACGATCGTCACTTCGTCAAACGCATCGCCACGAATGTGATCGAAGTCAAGGGCGGTCGAGCTCGCAATTACAACGGCGATTACGATGCCTATGTGTATTCGGTCAACAAAGAAGTCGAAGACGGCGAGCGCGAACGGACGGGCAACAAGCTGGCTGCGGCTCCGGCTGCCAAAGCCGGCAGCCCCAAAGCCAAGGCCGCCCTGTCCGGAAAAGAGCATCACACCGCGCGCAAGCAACTCCGAAATCTGGAAAAAGCGATCGCTCGCCTAGACACGCAGCGCAAAGAAATCAACGCCGACATGTTGAACACCACCGACGCCAAAAAGTCGCTGCAACTCCACAATCAGCTCACCGAAGTTCAAGCCGAACTCACGGAATCCGAAGAACGCTGGTGCGAACTCTCCCAAGAACTCGGCGACTGGTAAGCCGGGACCGCCCGGCAGCGGATGCACGTAGCGGGCGAAGGGCGGAGTGGAACGATGAATGCGTGGAGGAGATCGACCGGGTAACAGGATCCGTGTTGCTTGAGCGTGCGATGTTAGAAAGTTGTTGCTGGGGTATAAGAAGGCGGGGGGGAACAAGCTGGCGCAGCATGCACCGTTGGGAATGAGTGTTCGGCTTTCGTCTAGGCTCATTCTTCGGCAGGTTCGACGAAGCGCCTGCGCGTCGATAAACTACTGGGCAGCTAGGAACGGCGGTCATGATCCTGATCGTTGGCGATTCTGGCATCTTCGATCCATGATGCTCACGCAACAGTCCCCCCCCAGAGTCACCCACTCATGTCATTCGACTACGACAAAGTCAAAAATATTCTTGTCTGCCCCGCTTCTAAGTCGGCGCTGGTTCACGACGATACGGCGTTGGTCAGCGTTGATCCGGAGACGCGAGCCAGTTATCCGATTCTGGATGACATCCCCCGCTTGTTGGCCGTCGAAGCGACGCAATTGACGCCAGAAGACTGGGGCCAAGTGATGCAGCGACATGGTCGAGATGCCAGAACCGGGCAGACGCTCTGAGGATGAGTCTCATGGTTTTCGTAACCGCGCTGCTGCAAAACATGGCCTGCTGCTGTCTCGTTGTTGGGCTGTTGACAGCAACCGCCGTCGCCGCACCGCCGACTGTGGAACAGGTCCACCACGCACTCGAC
The DNA here is from genome assembly GCA_041688835.1 of Fuerstiella sp. GTDB lineage: Bacteria > Planctomycetota > Planctomycetia > Planctomycetales > Planctomycetaceae > Fuerstiella. Next base: position 45,146 of record JBDNHJ010000104.1, on the reverse strand, counting down.
ATCGCCGAACTGTCTGCCGATCAGCAGCTCGTTGATCTGTCGCTGAAAGCAGTTCACCGGGCGTTACAATCCGGACCACCGACGGTCTCCACCACGACGCCACCGCCTTCGGTCCAGTCTCAGGGAGCACGCATCGATATTTCGCAGCCGGCACAAGTTTCTCCCGTGCAGGTCGTGCGAACTCGTATTCCCAATACCATTCGGCAGCTGTCAGCATTCTGGAATCAACACGGTGACCCTCTACGCGTTTACCAAACGCTGCGCAGTGTTGTTCTACCGCCCAATCGACCCAGCGAAATATTTCTGTATGCGATTGAAGGCGTAGCCATCGCCGACACGAATCCGGCGGATGTTTACTGCGTGGGGCACCAACTGATTCATAGCGCCTCAACAGCGCAGCGACTGCCCGAATTGGTCCGGGCAATTCAGGCACGCGGACTGGATCACTCGGCCAACGCGACCGTGTTGTTGTTGCTGTGTGCGTTGGAGACCAACGACGCAACGGGTGTGTCCCAGTACAGCCAGCGGTTGGGGAAAATTATGCTGGCCGGCTGCACTCCAGACACTGTGCGACTGGCGGCCAACGCTGGGATACGCGTCAGGCAGCGGTCCAACGATACTCAGGCGGTTGCCGACATTTTGTATTCGGCCGCAAAAACTAGTCTGACCATCAGCCGTTACGATTCGACCACGAATGTCGACGCCACGGCAATTGCCCTCGAAGGCGTCCGCAGCTGTTTTGCTGCAGACCGGAATGAGGACGCGATTGAACTGTTGAAGCTGTGCTTGGCCGATGACGATCAGCCTTCGCAGAGCAAACCGAACGCCGGAACCGTCGGACGAATTCGGCAACGGGTGGCCCGTGAACTGTATGGTCGCGGACTTGTGTCAACGGCGCGACAGATCTTGGGGAACGCCGCAGCCTTAAAATTCGAAAGCCGATACCGGAACCCGTTGTTACTCAGTGACAACGGGAGTGACAACGGGAGTGACAACGGGAGTGACAACGGGAGTGACAACGGGAGTGACAACGGGAGTGACAACGGGAGTGACAACGGGAGTGCAAAACCGCTGATTCCAGCCGAACCTGTTCCGACAAAGGCCCGGATTCTGCCAGTGGATGACACTGTTTCCATGTCGGACGTCGAAGAACAGATCTGGATTTGTGGGCTGGACACAAAGACTAGTGAATCCAAGATTCTGTTCACACTGCCCGACTTCCAAAATGTCAGCGGTCCGGTGGTTTCGCCGGATGGATCGCAGGTTGCTTTTGCGGCCACGTTTCCGGGGGAAGTCGTGACTTCGGATTCTCGAATCTACATCGCGGCGTTAAGTGGGGCGACGATTCAAGAACTCGGACGCGGCACACTGCCGTCGTGGTCGCCGGCCGGTCGGCGATTGGTGTGCAGTCGCTATTCGCCAGATCGCGGCGTTTGGCTGGTGCGAGTCAACAGTGCCAGTTTCGAATTGCTGGACGAAAACGGATGGTCTGGCAAGTGGTCGCCCGATGGTTCTCGTATTGCGTACATCCGTGCGGCAGATGGGGCGACTGAGTTTGTGGTTGCGGATTTGGTCGAAGATGCGCGGTTCCGTTTCGCCAGCGGTCGTCGGACGTCGACCGCACAATCGTCTTGGAATTTTTGCTGGACTGCGGACAGCCGCCAAGTGATCGTCGAGGCTGCCTCGAATAATCAACGTCGATCGTACGCTCAAACCACGTTGAATGTGGCTGACGGCAACCGCAACCCGAGCCTGAACCACAACGCAGATTACTTCAATGCGGATTTTATTCCGTCGCCGCAACGTTCAAGCGTTTTGCTGGCACCGATGCTGAACAAGTACAATGCTGAACGTCTGCATCGTTTAGATGCGGATGGAACGGGTGACGCGGCTCTGACCTATCTGCCGGGGCAGTTTGAAAATCGGCGGAACAGCGGAATGTCATGGATGCCAGATGGCAAGACTCTGATCTATCTTAGTCGACAGGAAAAACGATGAGATCGTTGATGTCAATCACCATCGTATCGGCTGCCCTGATTGTCTCGGCGGCTGAAGGTCGCTCGGACGAAACCGATGGCAAGGATGGCAATTGGGTGTGCGCATATGATCGCGATTCACAAACCGTTCAGCGACTGTTTTCGGTGACGCAGCTGAAGACGGTCGAATGGCTGAACGTTTCTCCGGACGGACAGCGCTTGGCGTTTTCTGGGATAACACAGCAGGCAGCCGATTCCAGCATCTGGACCTGCGATCTGGATGGCAGCGACATGCGAGATCTCGGTCGAGGCACCATGCCATCGTGGTCGCCCGGAGGACAGCGAATTGTGCTGACTCGCACGGCCCCGGAACAGGGAATCTGGGTGATGCGGGCCGATGGCAGCCGTCAGCAGATTCTTGATCAGCAAGGCTGGGGAGCCGCTTGGTCGCCCGATGGAACGAAGATTGGCTGGTACAAAAAAGTGGCTGGTGTGGTGAACATCGTCCTTCACAACATTGCCGAAGACGATGTCGATCTGGTGTTCGGGACGCCAGACAAAGACTTGGTGATTCGCTCCACGCAGATTGCTTGGTCGCCAGACAGTCGCAACATCACCTTTTTAGCCAAAGATGGCAATCGCCAGACCAACATCTGTTCCGTCGATTTGCAAAGCAGCGCGCCTGTTGTGGAACGCCATCTGGCACAATCTGCCGATGTTGCGGAAGTCTCATGGCTGGACGACCAAACGCTGGTTCTTACTCAGCCCGCCAAACCGGATGGCTTGCGTCAACTGTTTTACGCTGCTGGAACAGGCGAATCCGCGATGGTTTCGAAGCCCATGCGTTTGTCCGCAGAATTCGAGCCACGCAGCAACTTTTCTGTGTCGTTGACGAGAGACCGCACGAAGTTGTTCTTTGTCAGTCGTTCCGTCGGCGATACTGCTCCGTGAAACCGACGGCATCGCTGCTGTCTTGCACTTTCTGTGTGGCGGATCGCCCGATTTCACATTGAGGCATTGCCTTGTGTGGGGACGATTCCTGACAGATTCACCCTCGGAACTGTCCCGAATTGGTCTCCCTGTTTAACCCGCCACCGCCGGCAAGGATTCCGCTCATGCAACTGGCAAGCGGCCTTGCCTGCGGCGACGGGTTAAACAAAGCTGGCAATGGCTGGTTGATCGGCTGATCTTGCCGCAAAGGGGGTTTCAATCCCACGAAGGATCTAGCCAAAACCAGTCGGCTAGCACGATTTGCCGGAACAGTGATCGACAACACTCGCCGTTCACTGAAACCGAAAATAGTCGGTCGTGGCCGTATTGCGTTACACTCGGCGGCGTTCTATCTTGCTGAAGAACCGACTCCAATCCGGTTCGCAAAACCTTGTGACGAACTTTGCTCATCTGTTGCCAATCGAGTCTGCGGTCTCTCATTCCCGCAGTGGCAAACATGGGGCACCGAAGTCACAACTCCAACTCCCCTCAATCTCTTCTTAAATCTCTGCTGCCATCGCATCCAGATCGGTCGTGGAACCTCTCTCTTCATCTCTCCTCTTTGTTCCTGTAAACGCAACGTGCGGATTGCCGTCAGGACCTGTCTACGCTCAGTCTTCTGAGACGTAAGGTTTTGGGGTTGTAGTTCGATGCGCTGCGCGTTTTTCGGCGAATGCCATGAACACAGCTCATCCCACGTCTCCTCCGCCTCACCCTCGTCCGCATTCTTACGTGCGTTGGGTTTTGCTGTCCGCACTGCTCACCACCGTATCAGGCTGCGCTGGCGGATTGATGGGACTGACGGGGATGGACGCGCTGTCAACAAAGATGTCCAACATGATGGACGGCGACAAGCGAAAAATGGCTGCGAAGGAAAAGGAAGAGGACGCCGAAGACAACCAAGACTTCGAAACTCGCGTCGAAACTCCACTGCTGGGCGACTACATCAGCGTCACGGGCAACAACCTCGTCGCTTTGCGTGGTGTAGGCCTTGTGACAGGACTGGAAGGCACGGGCGGCGATCCACCGCCATCACATTTGCGATCGGAATTACTGCGAGAAATGGCTCGCCGTAAAATCCCCAACGCTTCGAAGATTTTGGCTGATCCCAGCACGGCCATGGTTATCGTGACGGCCTATTTGCCGGCGATGGTCCGAGACGGTCAGAAGTTCGACGTTCGCGTGGCTTTGCCGCCGAACAGCGAAGCCACCAGCTTGAAGGGTGGCTGGCTGCTGGAAACTCGAATGGCCGAAGAACAGGCCGTGGCTGGTCGAGGCACTCTGAAAGGTCATCAATACGGGATCGCTCATGGAGCCATCCTGACAGCACTGGGTGATTCGGGCGACATCAAAAACAGCAAGGCGATGTTGCGACGTGGTTCGATTCCGGGTGGTGCGATGTCCAAGACGAAGCGCAACTTGGAAGTCATGGTGCGGAATGAATTCCGTGGTCTGAAGACATCGAAGCGAATTGAGACGGCGATTTCCGGTCGACTCAGCACCTACAATCGCTTCGGTCAGCGAGTGGCCATGGCTGAGGCCAAGACGGACACGCAGATTGAACTCAAGGTGCATCCGCTGTATCGCAACAACTTTCCTCGCTATCAACAGATGATTCGTAGCATCGCGTTCCGGGAAACAGAAGTTGCCCGCCGAATGCGGCTGGAAAGTTTGGCTCGCGATATGCTGAAGCCAGAACGAGCGGCCCAGGCCTCATTGGGACTGGAAGCCATTGGTAAAGATGCGATTCCGTTTTTGAAAGCGGCCTTGTCCAGTAATCAGCTGGAAGTTCAGTTCCATGCCGCTCAGTCACTGGCTTATCTGGAAGACAGCAGTGGTGTCGATATCCTGAAACAAGCGGTGATCGATGAGCCGGCGTTCCGCGTCTATGGCCTCGCCGCCTTGTCGGTTGTTCCGGATGCGAACGCAGTGATTGCGTTGCGAGAATTACTGTCCGTGGAATCGCTGGAAACGCGGTACGGAGCCGTGCGAGCACTCAAAGAAAACACGCCCGGCGATTCCGCCTTGGGCACAACAGAATTTCCGCACCAGTTTGTGCTGCACGCCATCGACAGCAGCGGTCCAGCGGCCGTTCACGTGGTTCGCTATCGAGCTCCGGAAGTCGTGGTCTTTGGTGCCAACCAACAACTTCGCCTGCCAACGTTCCTGAATGTCGGCAACCGGATCAGCATCATGGGTGAAGCGGGTGCCGGAAAGGTGTCCATCACCAAGTATTCCATCGACGCACCACCCAAGCGAATCGAATCGTCGACACAGCTGACAGAAATTATTCACGCCGTGGCATCGCTGGGAGCCAACTATCCGGACGTGGTGCAGATGCTGCTGGAAGCAGAGAATCAGCATAATCTAGCTGGAGAACTCGGCATCGATCGTCTTCCTCAAGCCGGCCGCATCTTTATGCGATCACCCGGCACCATGGGCAAGGCCAAGCAAGCCAAACTCGGCACGCCCGCTTTAACACCGGGTTTGTTTGATCGAGTCGAAGAATCGGATGTGGACACCACAGAAGAAGATACGTCTGCCTTGTCTCGAATGTTCGAAAATCGCGAACAGGACGAAGCGGACGAAGCAGACGCCAGCGATGAAAGTGCCTCCGAACCAACAGCTGAGGCGTCTTCTGATTCCGACGAAACATCGGACGCAACCGACAAACAGGAAGATTCGGACTTCCATGGCTTTGACCTCGGCGAAAAAGCGAGCGAATCTAGCAACACAGCGTCCGAATTCGATGACGACTTTGAAGTTGAGAAGACCGAATTCAGCGAACCGTTTGGTTCCAAGATGAAGCGAGTTTTCCTGTCACCGTTTCAGAAGCAGCAATAGCAGTTCCTTCGACGCCTCGCCTTCCGTTTCCTTTCTAAGATCGTAAACCACCCCCATGCTCAAGTCGCTTGAACTCTTCGGTTTTAAGAGTTTTGCCGACAAAACCGTGTTCGAATTCCACGCTGGCATCACTGGTGTCGTGGGGCCGAACGGTAGCGGCAAGAGCAATGTCGTGGACTCAATTAAGTGGCTGCTGGGTGACCAGAGTGCCAAGAGTCTACGTGGAAAAGAGATGACAGACGTCATCTTCAACGGTTCGTCCAGCCGCGGTGGAGCTCAATTTGCCGAAGCCACTTTGGTCTTCGACAACACCACCCGATTTTTGCCAATGGAAGCGGACGAAGTCGCGGTTGGGCGTCGTCTGTGGAAAACTGGCGATTCGGAATACCTGATCAACCGCACCGCAGTGCGACTCAAAGACGTCCGCGAACTGTTGATGGGCACCGGTGCTGGAGCAGCGTCTTACTGTATCATCGAACAGGGGCGTGTTGACCAGATTCTGCAATCGAACGCCGCCAATCGCCGCCTGATTTTCGAAGAGGCGGCCGGAATTAGCCGCTTTAAGCAACGTCGCACAGAAGCGGAACGGCGACTCGAACGAGTCGAACAAAACCTGCTGCGTTTGACCGACATCGTTGAAGAAGTCGAATCTCAGGTCAACAGCATTCGCAGCCAAGCAGAACGCGCCACAAAGTTCCGCGACGTATCGCGGGAACTCGAACGCTTCTGGGTCGGCATGGTCGCCGATGACTTCCGCCGTCAGTCGATGGTGCGAGAACGACTGGAGCAAAAAAAACAAACCGCAGAAAGCGCTTTGACGGATATCCGCGAGCGGCAGCAGCAGGCTGAGCTACAGCTTGCCGAAGCGGATAAAGCTTTGGCGGCTGTCGACGATGAACTGCGCGAAGTCGAAAGCAGCCGCTCAGAATTGCGCAGTCGCATGGCCAGTCTGCAGACGACCCTGCGGCATCATGCCGCGCGAGAAGCCGAGTTGACCACGGAAGCCACACGACTGCAACGCCAGCAGGCGATGATGGATGGCCGAGTGGCGGAAGCGGAAAAAGAAGAAATTCATCTGGCGAATGTGCTGAAATTGGAACAGCAACGGTTTACGGAACGCGAAGCCGAACGCACGGATAGTGCGGAAAAAATGCAGGAGCTGCAGTCGTCACTGTCCACCGCCCAATCGGCGATTCGAGACGCTCAGGAAGATCTGACGCAACGTAAAACCAGCGTTACATCAACGACTGCGGTTTTGGTGGGACTGCAGCACGAACTTGGTTCGTTAAGCGATCGAAGTCGGGAACTCACGGACGCGCGCAATGTGTTGACGCAGGAAATCGCCGACCTGCAGGAACAACTGACGGAGGCCGAAACAGATTCTACGGCCGCGCAACAGGACGTGCGGACGGCTGAAGAACAGGCGGATCGCATTCTGACGGAGCGTGACACGCTGCTGACCGAACAAACGGCCTCGCGAGAAACACTGGCGGAACTCAGAGAACAGCGCAGTGCCGCAGTGGCACGAAAAACAGTCTTGGAAGATTTGGAAGATCGCCAAGAAGGTTACGGAATCGGCGCGCGAGAAATTCTGAGGCGTGCAGAAGAAGGCAACAGCGAACCGTGGAATTTGATTCGCGGCAGCGTGGCCGATCTGCTGGACGTGGACATGGAAAACGCAGCGCTACTGGAAGTCGCGCTGTCGGGACGCGCTCAATTGTTAGTGATTGATCGCCTGCAGCCCTTGGTCGATTATATGAACTCGGGCCGCTGCCACATTACCGGGCGCGTCGGATTTGTGTCTTTAGAAGATGCGGATGTTCCGCCATCCAGCGGCAGCAGCAACGGCAATCCGCCGCTGGGCACAGCTGCGGCTATCGATGATGCGGCCGAAGATTCTCCGTTTCAGAAGCACTTGTGGGAAAAGTCAGAAGGTCTGGGCGTCTTCGACGACAACTGGCTGGATTCCGAATTCGCAACTTCGGTTGGCGAAGAATTTCTGCCGGAACTCAAAGTCACGTGGCTGAATGAAAACGGTGAAATTCCCGTGGTGCGTTCGGTGTTCACAACTCAGGACGCAGAGATTCGCAGTTTGGTGGGAAAACCAGGCGTGGTCGGTCGCGCCGACAGTCTGGCTCGGTCGCCGCGCAAGATTCCATCCTTGGCCGCTCAACTGCTGGCGGATACGTGGGTCGTGCAATCCCTGTCCGATGCGATGCGTCTGCAGCACGAACTGGGCAGCCACTACCGATTCATCACACTGCAAGGCGAGCTGATCGAAAAGGATGGCACGCTGTTTACCGGCACGGTTCGCAGTGAATCGGCCGTGGTGTCGCGCAAAAGCGAACTGCGCCGCCTGAAGAACGAACTGCATCGGGTGGAGCACCTGATGTCCGAACGAGACATTCGTCTGCAGAAGCTGATTGCTTCGATTGAGTCGGCGGATTCTGAACTTCAGGCTTCGCGCGATCAGGTGGAACGTTGTTCGGCGGAGTATCAAAGTCGACAACAGTTGCTGGCAAAGTTTCAGCAAACCATGTCCGCCAGCCAAAACAACCTAAGTAAGCTGGCCGCTCAGCTGAACACGCTGGCCGGAAACACGCAGGAAATTGTGGAACGGATGACGATCGCCGAAGCACAGCGAGATCAATCTCAAGCCCAGCTGAATGTGTTGCAGACGGAACTCGAAACATCCGAAGCGGATTTGGCGGACGACTTGCAACAGATCGAATTGCTGGACAAAGGTCGCAACGAAGCCAAGCTCGAACTCACGCGATCGGAAGAACGACTGCTGGCCATCCGCGATGCCGTAGACAGACTCGAAGACGATTTACAACAAAGACGCTTGCAGCAACAGGAAGCCAGCCGACGATTGGTCGCGGGGACAGAACGGTTGGCGGAACTGAATCTGAGTCGACTCAATGTGGCGGCAGAAATTGCCGAATTGCACGTCTATGATGATCAAATCACGAATGAAGTGCTGCGACGCAGCCAAGCTCGCGGGTTGCTGAGAACTCACCGACGAGAAGCCACAGCGGCTGAGCAACAGGCGCGGGAGATTTGTCGGAAGCATGAGAAAGAGTTTCATGAAGTGGAACTGACCATCAACAGCATCGAACACCAGCTGACAACGTCTGCTGAGCGGATTCAGGATGAGTTTCAGGTCTCAGTCGAAGAAGCCGTGGCGTCAGGTCGATCGGCGGTGGCGGTGTGGCTAACGGATCAGGAATCCGTAGCGGCAGGGAAGAGTTCGTCTCGAAATTCTGACAGTGACAGCGAAGATGACAGTGACAACGAAAGCGAAGAAACGGCAGCTCGGCATTTCCAATCAGAAACAGGCGACGACTTGCTGGATGAAGCGGTCGAGTACTTTGTGGACGATCCGCAGGTTCAGCAAATTCTGCGCGACGATGAACGGTACACGGAGCTGCGAGCGACGATCGATGAACGCGTCGGAAAGCTACGGCGGCAGCTGAAGAAGATTGGCAACGTCAGCACCGAAAGCTTGGACAATCTGAATGAACTGGAGACTCGGTTTGGTCGTCTGCATTCGCAACTGATGGACCTTGAGGCAGCTCGAGATACGCTGCGCGACATGGTGCGGCAGATCAACGTGCAAAGTCGTGAGATGTTCGAGAAATCGTTCGAAACGATTCGTGGCCACTTTCGCGAACTGTTTCGCCGGTTGTTTGGTGGCGGTGAAGCCGACGTGATTCTGGAAGATCCCGAAGACATTCTGGAATGCTCCATCGACGTGGTCGCTCGTCCGCCCGGTAAAGAGCTGCGCAGTATTTCGTTATTAAGCGGTGGAGAGAAAACGATGACAGCCGTGGCGTTGTTGCTGTCCATCTTTAAGAGTCGTCCGAGTCCGTTTTGTATTCTGGACGAAGTCGATGCCGCGCTAGATGACGCGAACATTGGACGATTCGTGGGTGTCCTGAAAGATTTCCAACAGGAAACGCAGTTCATCATGATTACTCACCGCAAGCCAACCATGGCTGTGACGGACGTGCTGTACGGTGTCACGATGGAAGAGTCCGGGATTTCCAAACGCCTTGTTGTCCGATTCGAAGAGATCGACGACAAGGGGAATTTCGTACCGCGGGATGACAACCGAGCCAAAGCCGCGTAGACCGACATCGCAAAAATCCCCGTCCCCCACCGATTTCACATCGGTGGAGACACGTTTCTGCACTACTTCGTTACGACCAACCCCGACCAGCTGCGGCGAATTCTGATTTTTCTTGGCGGCCGATGCTAACGCCTGTGCCAGTGAGGTAATCCGGGGAAACTTTTCGGGTTGCGGCTTCTGTTGATGATAGCACCGACTAAGGAATGGCGGATTACACCCGAAAAGCGTCAGGGGCGGGTTATGCGGAAGATGGGAAGACCTCACAGTGCGTGACACTGCTGCATTCGTTGTGCTAGGGCGAAGTGTTGTGCTGAGCAGGTCTGTTAAGAAGGTTAAAGTCGCCACCATCGATCGGACGAAACATAACTCAGGTGAATGTGACCTGTTGTGGTGACAAGCGACTCGATGCTTGTTGCAGGGAGGCCAGGAAACATGATGGGCTTTCGTTCACTAGGGGGGAAATTCGGTTGTCGAGCGTGCAGAAGGGATTCTGCCAGTGTGCTCCTGCGTTCAACGTGAACACAGGTTCTTCGATCTCTGATCTTCCTTCCGACCCAATGTGTCATGTGATGACACAGTGCTGCCCGCACGCAGCTCAAATTGGACCCCTGTCACTTCCCCGACCCGTAACCCGTTTGCGGTCACACGATGTATTGATCAATCAGATTCGTCTGAACGATCTTCCGCGGATGGGCAAGTAGGGGGTGACGATTTAGTACCGCAGGAAGCGGTGCTAAGTTGTGAAGTGAGAATTGATTGGAGAGCCCGCCCATGAAAACGATCTTCACTACTGGACAAGTAGCCAAGATCTGTAAAGTTGCCCCGCGTACAGTCTCAAAGTGGTTCGATTCCGGACGACTTCGAGGCTATCGAATTCCTGGCTCGCAGGACCGACGCATTCCACGTGAACATTTGATTCGGTTCCTCAAGGAACATGGAATGCCCCTCGGTGAGTTGGAAGACGAAGCGTTAGGCAAGATCTTGCTTGTTGGTTCTGACGGAGCGACTCGTTCGAGTCTCGAAGAAATGATGGCCAACGACGACTTTAAGATTGAAACTGCGTCCAGTGGTTTTGAAGCCGGAATCCAGGCAGAGTCAGTTCACCCCGATTGCGTGGTGGTTGATTTTGTTATGGGCCGCGAAGAAGCTTTAATGATTGCCCAGAACCTCAAGAAGAATGGTGAATATGCAGATACCGTTCTGATTGGACTACTGAGTGATGAAGACAATGCGAGCGGTTTCGACCGCACTGTCTTCAACGAGACGTTTCGTAAGCCGTTCGACGCAGCATTGCTGGCCGAACGGGTGAGAACACTCGTGAACCGACGAAAACAACTGGCCTAGCCAGTTGATCAGGAACGACGCCGCTTGCGGCGTTGAACCTAGAAATATGCCATCCGGAGGTTTATTCACCTGTGAATAAACTTTCGATGGCATTTTTTTATACGCCGATTTTTCCTGACGTCATCGCTCAAAGACTACCAAGCGTCAGCGGCACAAACACTTGTTGCACCGGACGCGGCGGGGCGTCGCCAGAATCTGGGTCCAGATGTTCGGCGGCTGTCGGCGGCGTGTCGCGCGACAGCACTGTTTCCACAAAGAACTGCAGCAGCGATTGGATCCGATCGTCTTCGATTTCCGCCACGATCTGTTCGGCACGTTCCTGCGAACGTTCGACCAGCGTTTCTGCTGTGTCGAAGACGCCGCACGAGTTAAAGATGGCGCGCATCTTGTCGATCCGTTGTTCTTCCGGCAGATCGTTTAGATCGCCTGACAGAATGCGTTGCAGCGTTTTCTTTTGATCTTCGTCGGCGTGCTTTAAGGCCAACGCCAACAGCACGGTAGGCCGCAAGGCTAGTGCGTCCTGTCCGCTTTTTAGCTTGTTGTCGAGGTCGCCTTGCCAGTCCTTGAGATCGTTCAGAATCTGGAACGCGACACCCAGATGACGGCAGAAGTTGGATACGTCGTCGCTGCAGGCCAGTTCGTGCTTGGCCATTCGTAGCCCGGCATACAATGCAGCTTCGAAGGCGGGAGATGTCTTCAGGGAATAAATCTGCAGGGCATCCAGCGGTGTGATGTTCCAGTCTGGAGACTGCTGCCACGACATTTCGGCACCCTGACCGTCGCACAGCCGGATGTGAGCGGTCGACATGCTGTTGGCGACGTCCATTGCGATCGCCGGATCCAAATCTGCGGCCGTGTGAATCAGTCGATAGCCGAGTCCAATCAGGTGGTCGCCGATATTAATGGCTTGGCCCGTTCCATGCTGGCGATGCAGAGTGTCTCGACCATAGCGAAACGCATCGTCGTCCTGAATGTCGTCATGCACCAGCGACGCTTTATGAAACGCTTCGATCGCCATCGCCACTTTGGCGACGCCATCCGGGATTTCCGGGGTCGGTGAACCTGCCGTCAGGATCTCACTACCAGACGCCGCGTGCCATGCGGCCAGCGTGATAAACGGACGGAAACGTTTTCCGCCATTGACCATCCAGTCGTAAGAAATCGCTTCTGTAAACGCAACCGGACTGTCGGCTTTCGCTCCCACTTTGGTGCGCACGCGGGGCAGCAGGCGTTCGAAATCGTCATCAAACATCTTCGACGAAGCCCGCATCAGCGGCACATAGCTGGTGGTCGGCTTGTCCGGCAGAGGCTCATACTTGTCCAGCACATCCCACACCCAAGCTTCGTCTAGCGTGGTGTTCATGCAGTCGCCGGAATGCAGCGGCACGGCATAGGATGGCACGCCGGCGATCAGAATTTTGTCGATCGCTTTTTCCAGAACGTTCAAACACGCGACGCCCAAGATACCATCGATGTATCCGGACACCACGATCTTTAACACGACTGGCGATCCTTCGGCCACCAGAACTTTATAGCCTAATTGCTCGGCACGAACTTTGTAATCTGCGATCGAACATGCGCCGCAGCGTTCGCAGTCGAGTCCGAATTCGGAATATTCCGCCGGACACCCTTCGGCATGTTTCAGACAATGTGGCAACAGCAACATGCGACGTTCGAATGGAATCGCAAGGAACTGCTGTTTCCAAAAAAAGTTGCCGATCATCACCATCACGAAACCCAGATACTTCTCAGGAAGTCCTTGGGCGTCCATCAGGATGCGGCTGTGCCGTTCGAGCTCGTTTTTGTTGAACGCACGCGACTTGTCCAGATCCAGCGCATACTGTTCGGCCGCGTTCTTGACGGATTCGCGCTGTTCGAGCGATTCTGGAACCGCTTTCAGGTGGCTGGTGCTGCGACGTTTGCCTTTCTTCCGCACAGGCTGCGGATCGTCGTCGATTTCGACAATGTCGTTATCAACCGATTGGCTGTTGGAAGTGGCAGATTCAGTGAAGGGAACAGTAGACACTCGTGTCTCCTAGGGAGGCATTCGTGGAAGGTGGGAAGGTCAATGGCCGATGAAAGATCGAACTTTACGCGGGCGTCAGCATAACCCCGCGATCGACAGAAAGTGCCGCTTTCCCGCGAAAATCATGAGGATTGTACGTTGGTCAGCTAAGAATCGGTTTCTTCTGTTTGAACGCACCGTCTCATAGCTGCAGTCGCAAATATGATGGGGTATAGCCGCTCAAAATACCAGAGTTTCGCAAAATAGAAACCGATCGGTGTCGGTTCTGTGACAGAACCATTATTGATTCGTTCTACCAGCCAATCAACACCGGAACTCACCGCCGACTCAGCATTTTTCAAGCCCGCCAGTGCTTCCACCGCAAGGCTCGTTTCTTCCGTAGAACTGACCAAGCCTTGGCAACCCGACCAGCCACCGTCCGTATTCTGATTCTGCAACAACCAGCTCAACCCACGTTCGCCCATCCCGTTGGCGCTGCCCAACTGTCCGAGTTCTTTTAACGCCAGCACGACTTTGGCGGTGCCGTACAGCGGATTTTCTTCGTCGGTCTTGTGCTGATGGCCAAACCACAGCGGTAACCAGCTGCCGTCAGCAGCCTGAGTTCGATTAAGATAGTCGAGGCCCCGCCGAATAGACGTTTCGGTGCGAGCCGACAGTCCCAGTGGAAGATCGGGTATCCGTGCTTGCCACGCCGCCAAAGCGCGCAGGGCGTGCGCCGTCAGGTCGTTGCTGCTGCGATCGAACGGCAGCGTGCCCCACCCGCGACAAAACGTAGGCCAGCCTCCATCGCGGTTTTGCAGATTCAACAGCCACACCGCCGCGTTTTGCAGGGCGATGGTTTCTTCTGAACTGAACGTTTCTTCTGGCAGCCGCAGATTCATGATCGCCAGCATGGCTCCTGGAGTATCATCCGCATCGGGAACTCCCCCGGGCAGATCGGTCCACGCCCAGCCGCCGGGCGGTGAATTCGTGTACGGGTGGATCACTCGATACTGTTGCTGCAACAACCAAGCCCGCACGCGGTCGCGGTCGATCGTGTCGACCGCACTCTTCGCATTGTTCAACGGCCCCGCAGATCCCGCCAAGGCATTCACGCTTAACGTGGTCACCCAAGTGGCAAGGTTCGTGTCGATTGGCCAACTGCCGTCTTCTCGAACAGACGCCTTGATGAATTGCAGACAACGTTTTGTGACGGGATGGTCGTCGTAGCCACAACCCAACAGACTCATGCAGACAAAACTGGTCAGCGGCGTCGCTTCTAAAAATCCGCCATGTTCTGGCTGAATGGATTCCAGAACTTTCAGCGACGGCTTCATCGCGGCTTGACGCATCCACCGCACCAGCGGATTCCAGTGACCTCGTTTTTGGAAGATCAACTGCCCGATCGCGATCAGCGCCGGCAATGCGTAGCTGACCACTGGCATTTTGACAGCGGCATAGAATTTGGCCGGCACACACGACAGTTCGAACGGCAACGACATCACCGTCTTCCAGTCCACAATTCCCGCCAGCGCACAATGAGTCAAAATTGGCACGGAAAACGTGTAATCTTTGCCGTAACGTTTGATGACCGCCGCGACTCCACCGGCATCATCAATGTACTTTTGCGAAGCTGCCACCTCGGCCGCATATTGATCGGTGGTGCCCGTGGCATGAAACACCGCATTGGCCAGCATGGTGGTGGAAATATTGCTGATGCTCAGAACCGTGTCGCCCCAACCGCCGTCCTGATTCTGATGCTGGATCAACCATTCCAGCCCGTCGGTCATCATGACAGCACCAGCCGGATCGTGGTTGTGTTTTTCCGCCAAGGACAAAGCCATCACGGCGGTAGCAGTCGACAACGCCGACGTCGACAATTCGCCTTCCCAGCAACCGTTGTCGCCGCGTTGCAGCAACAGCAGTGCGGTCACGCGATCACAGGCAGTCTTCAAAACGTCAACATCAACAGACAGCACGTCACCACCTCAACCAAACAGCCACAGAATCGAAGAGCGAGCATGATACCGTGATGGCTTCAAATCGCTATCCGCTGTGCGCACACCGCAAGTCGATTCACGAATTGTGAAAGACTTCACTGCTGATGATCAGACGAATCAGATCGCGGAAGCCGTTGCCCTTGCCTGCGAGTTCCTCCGTAATGCGGTCGATTTTGGGGCGGTCAGCGGGCGTGATTTGGCGGCCGAGTGCATAGGCCAGTAGCTTGCTGGTTAGAGACCGGATAAACAACGGCTGCTGTTCCTGCAGAACATTCTTGAATCCAACAATGTCTTCGAATGTCCTGCCATTCGGCATTTGGCTCGACGCATCGATTTTGGTTCGCTTGCCATACGTGGTTCGCCAACGACCAATCGGATCGAAATTTTCTAACGCGAATCCCATCGGGTCAATCCGGCGATGACAGTCGTTGCAACTCGGCACGCTGCGGTGTTTTTCCAGTTGGTCACGGATCGATTTGGCGCCGCGCACATCCGGATCTAACGGTTCAATGTCCGGTGGTGGTGGCGATGGCGGAGTGCCCAGGATATTTTCCAGCACCCACACGCCGCGCACAACAGGTGACGTATCAATGCCGTTGGCGGTGACCGTCAACACACTGGCTTGGCCCAGCAAGCCGCCACGACGCTTGTCTGTCAGGGCCACTTTTTGAAACTCAAAGCCGTCGCCAGCAGACGCGACAATTCCATAGTGCCGCGCAAGCGGCTGATTCACGAACGTGAAGTCGGAATCCAGAAAGTTGCTCACGCTTAGATTTTCGTCCAGCATGTGACGCATAAACAGGCGCGTCTCCTGCTGCATCGCTGCAGCCAGATCAAAGCGATAAAATGATTTGAACTGATCACGCTCCGGCGGACTAGAACCGAAGTCTCGCAACGTCAGCCAGCTGCCCAAAAAACCTTCCACAATGGCATCCGATCGCGGATCGTCCAGCATTCGCTCGACCTGCTGTTGAAGCACGGATGACCGCTGCAATTCTGCACTATGGCTGAGCGTCAGTAATTCTTGATCAGGATTCGACGACCACAGAAAGTACGACAGTCGGGATGCCAAACTCGTCGCGGACGGGCCGTTCTGAGTCGGTTCTTCCAGATACAAAAACGCGGGAGAACACAGCACCGCTTTGACCGCATCCAGATACGCCTCCAGAGCTGACCGGCCGGCGGATTGCTGCCGCTGAACAACCGCCATGAGCCGTTCAACTTCATCATCAGACACCGAGCGGCGATAGGCTTTGGTGGCGAACACCTGCAACTGACGACGCTGCTGCGAAACTGTCATCTGCGTTGATGTCAGGATTTTTTTTGCGTCCTGTCCGAAAACCGCCTGCTGTGCCGCAGTCGGCCAAGCGTCGCGGAACGGACCTTCGATTTCGATTTCGTGAATGTGGATTTGAGGCAGCTTGCCGAACTGAATGGCGTTGAATCGATGCTCCACAATCCCGCCTCGCTTCGGCTTCGGAAACTGATCGGCGTATTCCTTAACCAATTTGCCCCACAGGTTGCGCGCATCCATCAGACCGTTGCGAAAGATAAATCGTGGCGTATAGCCAGCGTCCAGCCAGACTCGAACGGTGTACCATTTCACTTCGTCAGCCAGATCAATTTCTGCCAGCAAAGGTTGTACAGGTTGCGGTAAATGCAGCAAGCCCACCGTGTGGTTGCCGGGCACAATGCCCAATCGCAGTGGTTGAGTTCTGTCGGTTCCGACGAAATCATCGTCGTACGGATGATCTCGATTCAACGCTTCGGCCTGCACGCGAATTTCGTAAAACCCATCGCTGGGAACTCCTCGGGCAAAAGCATGAATCGGTCCAAAAGCCCCTTCCGGCTTGTCGGCACCAGGCACGTCGTACAGTGTCATGCGGCGCAACTTGTTGGTCGTGCGGTGGACCTGATCGATTTCCGGTTGCTGCTTGAAGTCATCGTTGAACACCCACTTCTGCACCTGTGGCTGCTGCAACGGATAGACGGCTTTGTTAACAACAGTGTCTGCTGCGACCAGATATTTCTGCAGCAAATATCCCGATGTCACCAGCGTGTCGCCGATGTTGTCCAAATGCTCGGTGGTTTGGTCGTGCGGAAAACTTTCCGTAGGATCGAACATCACCATGTTCATGCCGAACAGATCACGAATGGTGTTGCAATATTCGCGGGCATTCAGCCGCCGCAGAATGGTTTCACCACCGGAATCATCTCGACTGGCGTGAAACGTGTTAATGCTCTCCGTCAACCAACTCACAACTTGACGGCGCTGATTGTCGGTCGGTTGTGGTTCGTCAGCCGGCGGCATTTCGCCCAGATTCAGCTGGTCCAAAATATCCTGGTAATCGGACAACGTGTTGCTGTTATCGATGAGCTCCGGCAGCGTGTCGAACCGCCGTTCGCCGTTTTGCTTTTTCGCACCATGACATTTGCTGCAATGCGTTTTTAGCAACGGCGCAATGTCTGTCTTGAAGTCGGCTGCATCAGATTCATCGGCAGCGAAGGCTGACGCTGAACAATACGAAACTCCGGCGACTGCCAACAACATAGCGATCGCAGACATAGCGGCGCGTGATCCCACGCACTTACGATTGTGTAACAACTTCGTCACGCATCCAGACCTGTCAGAGTTCCGGTGCTGGTGCTGAACGTGCCTGTTTCCAAGCCGAAACGTTGCAGCATCGTGACAAAGAGATTGCACAGCGGTACTCGCGCGCGGCCATCCTTGGGAAAGCGTTTGTGTTCTCCGTGTTGGAATCCTCCGCCAGCCAGAATCAACGGCAGATCGCTGTTAGTATGCGAATTCGCGTTGCCCATTCCGCTGCCGTGCAGCACCATCGTGTGGTCCAACAAAGTGCCGTCGGAATCTGGTTCCTGAATCGATTTCAGAATGCCCAGAAAGCGAGCCATCTGTTCCAGCTGGTAAGTTTCGATCTGCACCAGTTGGTCGATACTGGCCTGCACTTTTCCGTGATGCGACAGGCTATGATATCCGGCCTTGATCCCGAGGTCGCGAATGGCAAACGTGTGGCCGATTTCCAGCGTGGCGACTCGAGTCGAATCCGTCTGCAGGGCCAACGCGATCAGGTCATAGATGCGCGGCATATCTTTGACAAGTCCTTCGTTGACGGGTTCTTCCAGCGACGTTTCTGGCTTGGGAACCTGCTGCCACTGACGATCCAAATTCAGTTTGCGTTCGACATCTCGCACGGAAGAAAAGTATTCCTCCAGTTTCTGTCCATCCGTCCGATTCAATTTTCGTTTCAGTGACTTCGCATCGCCCAGTACCGCGTCCAGAATGGAACTTTGCAACTGAATCCGTTGATTCGCAGATTGTCGAGCGTCAACGGAATCATCGACGAACAGTTGTCGGAACAATTCACGCGGGCCAGCGATCGGTGGCACGCGAGTACCCGTCCGCGTCCAGCTCATCTGACAACCGCCATGAATGCCGTCGTCCGAACCGATGGCCAGCGATGGGAAGCGTGTTTGTGAGCCGACGAATTCCGCCGCTCTTTGGTCGAGACTGATTCCGCCTTCTTCCATATTTCTGGCGTCGGCCGCTTTGACGCCCGTCAGAAAACCATGAATGGCGAAATGGCCTCCCTTCAGCCCATGATCCAGATGAGACAACAGGGTGAAGTCTTGGCGGTGATCCGCCAGCGGTTGCAGTGTGGCAGACAGTTCGTAGTTGGCACCATCGTCCTTGGGCCAAAAGGATTCCGGGTGCATGCCGAATTCGTTGCCCACGCAGATCATTCGCATTGGAGCCGTTGAGTCATCCGCCGCCGTCGATATCGCCGCCCGCGCTCCGGGTGATGATTCCAGAGTCGGCAGAGCGATGCAAACGCCGACCGCTTTTAAGAAGGAACGGCGTTGACGGTGAAAGACTGTCATGGGCAGAGGCTAACTGTGAGATGAAGATGCGGATGGGCCAGCATTGTACTTCTGAATCCGCCCGGTTCCCAGGGGTGCTGCCCAGAAATCAGCCCACCGTCCGAAAAGCGTCGCCAGCCGCTCGGTCAACCCAGCCAACCGGCGGAATCTGCTGCCTCACCTGCCTAACCGGCCAGCCGCTGATTTTGCGAACGGCGAACAACTCGAAACCGGGTTCTCGCGCCAGCCCAGTTCGCTACGATTCCACGACGACTTTGTTTCTGTCAGCGCGGTGTGACAATGGCGGCCTATCGAGAACACATTACGGTCAGTGGAGCCGTGGGCATCGCCTACGCGTTCGGCGCTGTTTTTACGTTCGGCTTTTCGGTGACTCAAGCCCTGATCGCTGCCGTACTAACCTGGGTGGCTGGCATGCTGCCAGACCTCGATTCGCAAAGTGGCAAGCCCGTTCGTGAACTGTTCGGAGTCACCGCGGCACTGGCTCCGTTGCTGTTGCTGCAGCACACGAATCGATTAGGAATCAGCAGCGATCGCGCGATGTTATTTTCGCTGTTGTCATACGCAGCTGTGCGATATGGCGGCGCGATGTTGTTGGGCAAATTGACCGTGCATCGGGGAATGTTTCATAGTATCCCCGCGTTGCTGATTGCCGCAGAATTTACGTTCTTGAGTTACTCCAGCCCGGACCTTCGCGTCCGATTGTTGATGGCAGTGGGCGTTGGGCTCGGGTTTTTGTCGCACTTGATTTTGGACGAACTGTACAGCGTGCAGTGGGATGGAACCCGAGTGAAACTCAAACGATCCTCAGGCACAGCACTCAAGTTTTTCGGCCCCGACTTTTTGCCGAATGGATTCGCCTTGGGCTTGATGATGTTTCTGACCTACGCCAGCTTAACATCCGCCGGTCTGTTGCGCGATCCTTACAAAGAACCAGCGCCGGAAATGCTGGATATCACCGGAGAAATCGACAGCGCTCCGGCGTTCCGCATGGCCGACGAACCGAATGGCAGAGTTTTTCAATAGCCCAATCGTCCCAAGGGAGCAATCGCCCGGTTGGCTACTGTTTGTTCGCCCAACCATGATAAATGGTTCCGCGTTTGGCGTGGTCTTTCGGAAAACGCTGCTTGATTGTTTGTTTCGCCACCAGCGATCCTTACCATTCACGTAGCCACTTTCTGAAAACTCCGAAAACGAATCCCGGCAAACCACGCGATGATCTTTCTGCTCGATAACTACGACTCGTTTACTTACAACTTGGTTCAGCGGATCGGCGAGATCGACCCGACCGCAGAAATCCGCGTTGAACGTAACGACCAGATCACGCTGGAAGAAATCGCCGACCTGTCACCCCAACACATTATTATTTCACCGGGGCCCTGCACACCTGCTGAAGCCGGTGTGTCGCGAGATGTGATTCGCCGTTTTGGGCCGACAATTCCCGTGCTGGGTGTGTGCCTAGGACATCAGAGTCTGGCGGACGTGTATGGAGCCAAGGTTGTGCGGGCGGGACGTTTAATGCACGGAAAAACGTCTGAAATTTACCACAACAACACGGGCGTGTTTGCGGGGCTGCCCGACCCGTTTTTGGCAACACGTTATCACAGCCTGATTGTTCCGAAAGAAACAGTCCCCGATTGCCTTGAGATCACAGCTTGGGTGGATGAAAAAGGTCATGGCTTTGAAGTCATGGGACTGCAGCACAAAGAATATCCTGTACACGGCGTGCAGTTTCATCCGGAGAGTTTTCTAACATCCCAAGGCTTCGGCCTGCTGCGAAACTTTTTGGCGGCGACTTGCTGAACCCATTCACAATTCGAGGGGAAGATTCTGTGTTTGACAACATCGCACCGCAGGTGATTTCTGAAACCGGTTTTGCTTACGAGTTTCCTGCCACGCTGACCGTCGACGATCAAAGCGTCGCGCTGACCGTTACCGTGGACGATCACGGACTGACACTGAAGACCAAAAAGGATGACGTCTCTTTCCCGCGATCGCAGTGGCTGGATGTCGCAATCGTGAACAACGTGTTGTCGATTTTCGTGCATGGAATTGGGTATGGCGACTGGGCTACGAAACGTAAGTTTGAGACCAAGAATCCGGGTGAGGAATTTCAGGACTTCCAACCTCAGGCGCAGACTTATCTGCTGTCATTCAAACCCAAAAAACTGCCGCCGGACATCACACCAGCACTGCTGAACGAACAGGTGCGCCGAACTTATCTGTTGGCTTATCTGGACGAGACGGACAATCCCACGATTATCGAATGCGGCGACTGTCGAAATCGACTGGACGTCACGTGTTACTCGCCAGACGACAAACTGTTCTGTGATAACTGCAGTCAGGTAATGGGACAACCCGATGCCGATGACCAAGGGATTTGTAGTGGCTGCGGTTATTACACGAAGCTGGTTCAACAAGAAAAATCGAATACCGGCGAAGGCCAAGGCGTGATTACCACGTCGAGAACTTGTCATCGTTGTCGGGTGCGGAGTGCGATCTGGGGCTTCGTCGGCGGAGTCGGCGCAGCCATCGGAATTGCCTTGCTGAATTTTCTAACGCTGTGGTTTTTAGACCGCTACTTCCCGGCCCTGATACTTTTTGCGGGGCTGGCGTTATTTTACGGCTGCTACCAATTGGTGATGGCGATTGTGTATTCCCTAGCTCGCAAAGCTGCCGGCGAAACACCGCTGGAAAACGCCACGAATGCGTTACGCAAGGGCCGCCCCGATGAAGCCATGGGGATTATCAATTCGATGGATGGTGATATGAAGACCAACCCTGGCATTCTGCTGAATTTGACTCGGGGCCTAATTAACGCCAAAGACTACGACAAGGCCAGCCAGTTTGCAGAAACCTTGGTGGACAAGTTCCCCAATTTTCTGGCCGGCCATCAGGAAAGAATCACCGCGCGAGCATTACAAGGCGGCACCCCGGAAGAACTGGACCAGCTGTTGACGGACACCATCACTGTCTCAGCGCAAAACAGTGTCCGTTCGGTGCAGCGGCAAAGATATCTGGCGGGGATTGAGGAATAGTCGAGCAAGGCGGACAAGACGAAAAAGACGGCTTCCCATTCTGGCGAGCCTGAGTCCGTTTCGCTGACACAGCCGTGACACGTTGCTACACTTTCCCTCTAGGCGGTCGCCATTTGTCATTTGTCATTTGTCACACTCTGCCCTCCCAACTACCAACCCCCTTGTTGAGTCCATCCTATGTCATTGCGTCTTATCTGCTCTGCACTGCTGATCACCACCTGTCTGTCCGTTCAGGCTGCCGACTGGCCCACCTTTCGCGGCGAAAAACGCGACGGCTTATCGACGGAAACGGGCTTGCTGAAACAATGGCCGACCGGCGGTCCGCAGAAAGTCTGGACGTCCACGGAAGCTGGTTTGGGCTATTCAGGATTTTCCGTGGTTGGAGATCGTCTGTATACGATGGGAGCCGATGATTCGGCGGAGTACATCATTGCTCTCGATGCGAAAGATGGCGAAAAGATCTGGCAAGCCAAAGTGGGTAAACGATTGTCCAACGGATGGGGCGATGGTCCTCGATCAACACCCACGGTCGCTGGCGACTTGGTGATTGGCTTGGGCGGGGAAGGTGGCTTGTATTGCGTCGATGCCGCCGACGGTTCCGTAAAATGGTCGGCCGAAATGATTGAACTGGGCGGCAAAGTGCCGACGTGGGGCTATTCGGAATCGCCACTGGTCGACGGCAATACAGTGCTGTGTACACCCGGTGGCAACAAGGGAACGGTCGTGGCTTTCGACCTGCAGTCCGGCACCAAAATCTGGCAGTCCACAGATATCACGGAAGGCGCTCATTATGCTTCGATCGTTCCGATCGACCACTTCGGCCAGCGACAATATCTGCAACTGACTCAGAACAAGGTGTTCGGTCTAGACGCCGATGGGAAGCTGCAATGGTCAGCCGACTGGCCCAACGGACGCACGGCCGTCATCCCCACGCCGATTTACGCCGACGGCTATGTGTACGTGACATCCGGATATAACGCCGGATGTATGCTGATCAAGGTCGATGAGACGAACAACGTATCCAAGGTTTACGACAACCTGTCTATGCAGAATCATCACGGTGGCGTCATTAAGTACGGCCCACACATCTACGGCAACACGTCGGGCCGCGGCTGGATTTGTCAGGACATGTTAACGGGCGAAGTCGTGTGGTTCGAAAAAAGCAAACTCAAAAAAGGGGCAATCGCGTACGCTGATGGCATGTTCTATTGCCTCGACGAAACCGATGGCACCTGCGTGCTGATCGAAGCATCATCAGAAGGCTGGGCTGAACACGGTCGCTTTGTGATCGAACCCCAAACTCAGCAGCGTTCCAACAAAGGCAAAGTGTGGACTCATCCCGTCATCGCCAACGGAAAACTGTATCTTCGCGATCAGGAAATTGTCTGCTGCTATGATATCAAGGAATAACCCGCCGCTGGGCCGCGATTCAGTCCCCTAGGAAACGGCAGACAATTGCCGTCGGCGGCAGCCGACGGTTCTTAGCCGATGAACGAAACGAGTCCCGGCGGGACGACAGAAGGTCAGAACTCAGACAGTGGCGCTGTCCAACGAAATCCTGCAAACATTTCCTCAACCGAAGACCATAAAAATATGGAAGCCGTGCTTCAACACTTACAATCCGGCCAGCAAACCGCACTCGACGAATTGTTTGCCTTCCTCAGCATCCCCAGTGTCAGTGCTGATTCGGCCTTTCAGCCGGACATGCAGCGCTGTGCTGAGTTCGTTCGGGACGCGATGACAAAGGCGGGATTGACGGCGGAAATCATCCCAACCAAAGGCCATCCGATTGTCTACGGCGAACGAATCGAAGACGCATCGCTGCCCACGGTTTTGGTCTACGGACACTACGATGTGCAACCGCCGGACCCGCTTGGTCTGTGGACCACCCCGCCGTTCGAACCTCAGATCCGGGACGGCAAAATTTTCGCTCGCGGCGCAACGGACGACAAAGGTCAACTGTTCACGCATCTGAAATCAATTCAGGCGTGGACCGAAAGCACCGGCAAGCTGCCTGTGAATGTGAAGTTTCTGATCGAAGGCGAAGAAGAAGTCGGCAGCGATAATCTCGACCACTTTCTAGAAGAACACAAAGAACGCCTAAAATCCGACGTGGCGGTCGTCAGCGACACCAGCCAGTACGGCGACGGCATTCCAGCCATCACTTATGGTTTGCGAGGCATCATTGCTGCCGAAGTTCGACTCACAGGGCCCAGCAAAGACCTGCACAGTGGAATCTATGGCGGCAGCATCGCAAACCCCGCCAACGCCATCGCCAAACTCTGCGGTGCGTTGGTCGGCGACGATGGTCGCGTGCAGATCCCCGGCTTCTACGACGATGTCGTAGAACTATCGGCGCTGGAAAAACAACAGTTCGCCGACCTGCCATTTTCGGAAGCCGGCTTCCTGAGCGAAATCGGTAGCGGCGCGTTGTTTGGTGAAGCCGGCTTCACAACACTGGAACGCCGCTGGGCTCGACCCACCTGCGACATCAATGGCATCTTCGGCGGTTATACGGGCGAAGGCCCCAAGACGATTGTGCCATCGAAAGCCGCAGCCAAAATTACGTGCCGCTTGGTTCCGGGTCAAGATCCACAAAAAATCAGGGACTCGCTGGAATCGTTTCTCAAGGCACGCTGTCCGGCGGGAGTGAAGTTTGAATTCCAGAGTTTCCATGGTTGTGCCGCGTTTGCTTTCGATCCGACAAGTCCGTGGATTACTGCCGCCAGCGAGGCTGTCGAAACCGCATTCGGCAGAGCTCCGGTGTTCATTCGCGAAGGTGGCTCAATCCCCGTGGTCTCCAGCTTTCACCAGATTTTGGGAATCGATACATTGCTGCTGGGTTGGGGCAGAAACACGGATAACCTGCACAGCCCGGATGAACACTTTTACGTCAAGGATTTCCACCACGGGATCCTTGCCAGCACACATCTGTGGCCGAAACTGGCTGCTGTGACGGCTTAGGAACGCTCCAACACACATCATTCTTTCAGAGAGTAATAGACATGCTGGATCTGCAGTTCATCTGCGACCACAGTGACGAGGTCAAACAAAACTGCGCAGCTCGCGGCGTGACCGTTGATGTCGACGCCGTGCTGCAGTTTCGCGAAGAACGAAATCGGCTGATCGCCACCGGTGACGAATTGCGTCGCCAGGCTAAGGAAACTTCGTCAAAGATTCCCCAAGCGTCTGCAGAGGAACGTCCGACACTGATTGAGCTCGGGAAAAAACTGCGTGACGAAGTTTCCGCCGTGGAAAGCCAGCACAAGGAAGTGGAAGCGAAGCTGTACGAACAACAATCACTGATCCCCAACATGACGCATCCCGCTGCGCCGATTGGTGGCGAAGACGATGCCACCGAAATCCGTGTGGTAGGTGATAAGCCGATGTTCGACTTCGAACCGCTGGATCACGTCGACATTGCCGCCAAGCTGGATCTGATCGACTTCGAAGCCGGCAGCCGCGTGGCTGGGCACGGTTTTTACTATCTCAAAAACGACGCCGTGATGCTAGAAATGGCGTTGATTCAATTCGCGCTGATGAAGGTTCGTAGCGAAGGCTTCACGCTGTATACGACACCCGACTTGGCTCGAGATTCCGTGCTGGAAGGCATCGGTTTTAATCCTCGCGGCGAAGAAACGCAGATTTATTCTGTCAGTGGCACCGACCTCAGTCTTGTCGCGACCGCAGAAATCACACTCGGCGGTGCGATGAAAGATCAAACCATCGACATCAACGAACTGCCGATCAAGGTGGCCGGATTGTCTCACTGCTTTCGCACCGAAGCGGGCGCTCACGGACGCAAGACACGTGGTATCTACCGTGTCCACCAATTTACCAAGGTCGAAATGTTCGGTTTCACCGGCCCGGATGTCGCGCAGTCGAACGAACTGCACATGCAGATTGTGCGGATTGAAGAAGAAATCTTTCAGGCCTTGGGCATTCCCTATCGCTTGATTGATACCGCGACCGGCGACCTTGGTGGACCTGCTTATCGCAAATTTGACCTCGAAGCCTGGATGCCGGGTCGTGGAGAATACGGCGAAGTCACATCCGCTTCGAACTGCACAGATTATCAGGCTCGTCGACTTGGTATCCGCTGTCGGTCGGCCGAAAAGAAAGGCACGCAGTTTGTTCACACATTAAATGGAACGGCCATTTCGTGTGCGCGAGCACTGATTGCTGTTCTGGAAAATTATCAACAGGCGGACGGCAGCGTTGTGGTGCCGGAAGTCTTGCGGCCGTGGGTTGGCAAAGATGTCATTTCCGTTTCCTAGAACGGATGGGAGTTCGCTTGAACTGACGTAAGTCGCTCCTATACTCGCTTTCACGGACGTGACGAACGGTGCCGGGACGGATGCCCGGAGGAAACACCTTCGTCATTCCTTTTTTTGCGTTGTGTGCTCGCACGGCTGAGCCACCGCATCTTCTGCCTGTTTCTTTTCCCAAGGGAAAACGATGAGTATCAAAGTTGGTCACGACGCTCCCGGTTTAGATCTTGCCCTCACTGCTTACGACCGCACCAAAGATGGCGGCGACGATCAGTTTCAGGACATTAAACTGTCCGATTACAACGGCAAATGGGTCTGCCTATTTTTCTATCCACTGGACTTCACCTTTGTGTGCCCCACAGAAATTGTGGCCTTCAATAAAGCTCTGGGCGAATTCGAAGACCGCGAAACCGTACTCCTGACGGCCAGCACAGACAGTGTTTATTCACACAAAGGCTGGTGTGATGCTCACGAAGACATGACGGGCATGAAGTACCTGATGATTGGCGATGTCAATCAGCAGCTGGCCTCAGCCTTCGACGTCCTCGACGATGAAAAGGGCATCGCTTACCGAGGAATTTATCTGATCGATCCTCAAGGCAAGCTGCGATATTCGTCCGTCCACGACCTGAGCGTCGGTCGTAATGTCGACGAACTTCTGCGAGTGCTCGACGCACTGCAAACAGACAAGCTGTGCCCTTGCAACTGGAAAAAAGGCGAAGGCACGCTGAACTAAACCGGCGTTCCTTCATCGTAGCACGGTGGTCTCCACCGTGAATCAACTCAAATCAATACCAAGCACAAGGCAGGTTCAGCCAATTAAACCTGCCTTTTGCGTGCGCCGTTCTTGATGTTTAAACCGTATTCGCAGACTAGGTTTTCCGGCCTAGTCTGCGACCACGGGTGAAACGATGGACGGCTCATACGTCCCCACACGCCGTATCGTCCCGCCTTCAGGCGGAATCCGGCGCAAGGTTCTGCACAAATTGCACTCGAAGGCGGTTTGACAACCGCGACACGCTACTGCTCTTCCGTGGCTCGCTGTGCGGCGCGAGCAATCCAGACTTCTGGTTCAGCCTCAAATGCCGACTTGCAGCCGCTGCAGCAAACCCAAAAGGTTTTTCCTTTGTGCGAAACGGCGATTGTTCCGAGTCCCTGCGAAATGATACACGTCTTGTCGCCGTAGTCGGAATCGCTGAGGGCGAATGATGTGCCTTCGCGTTGAGTGGACACGGTGTCGTACCGACGAAAAGCGGCTTGACCGCGACGCTTGTCGACCTGCAGCAGGTAGCGGTCGTTTTCCTGTTGAGCGAACGCGACCTGCCAGGTTTCACCGCCTTCCTGCTGAGCTGAGTCTGCTGTTTGAGTCAGCTCCAATCGGAAGACACGGTGCATCTTGTCGTCCGGCCCCACAATTTCGTGAACTGGATCGGTATAGTCGCCCGTGTATTCTCGAGCGACGTCTTCGCGGTCGGTGGCCGACAGCGCGAACGTCTGTGTTTCGGCGATCCATGTCAGGCGCGCGGTTTTGAAGTAGGGACTTTTGTCTGAATTCAGAACCAGCGCCGGTTGTTCGCGATCGGTTTGCAGATCCCAGATCCATTCATGCAGGTCCACAGCTTTGGAATCTCCGTATTCCTTGCGAGTCGTCCCGCGCCAGTTACCCAGCATGACTTGCAGTGGTTTCAGATTCTTCATGATCGCTTGTCTACGAGCTTCTTCTTCCAGATTACCGGCGGGCGCGGCATTGCTCGTTGCCTGAACGACTCCAAGATCACCGTTCATCGACAGCGGAGCGAATTCGATTGGCGATTCTTCCTGAGTGGTCTGTTGCGGCGGAGAATCTTCATCAGCCGCAGCATTCGTGATTTCCGTTGCGACAGACGGGGCTGCTGGTGGAGACGTCTGAGTTTCGCCGCAACCAGTCACGGCCATAGCAACCACAGCAACGGCGGAAAAGGGAACAGCAATTCTTCGTAAGTCTGGCATGAGCAGAATTCCATAGCAACACTGGGAAACGACGACGCAACGCCTCAGTCTACCGAATCTGCTCACGCCAGAACAGCCGTCCATGCAGAAACGTCTCCGAGTCTCCCAGAGGGTCCAGAGGGTTCGCGTGGAACAGTCGTCTGGAAACCACAGATCTCACAGATGGCCACAGATAAAACAAACGCACTCGTCTGCGCGGCCGCGTTCATGAGTTTCGGGACTTGGTTGTGCCGCGAATCCGATCCACGAACCGATCAACATGGGCCTGCTTGATGAAGGTGAGGGCCGCAGTCAGCATTTTGCGATACACACTTTGGAACGACTGAATGTCTGAAAGGTACGCGAGAAGAACCACTGAAGCTTGAAGTCGCAAACAAAGAGACCTGACGCCTTTGGTGTTTTCTGGAGCAGGTTGGAGGCCAGAGGCTGTAGACCGGAGGATTGGCGGCGGAATGTGTCGCTTCGCCAACACGTAACACCAACCCAGCATCCGCACGCGGTCGAGACTCAGCTTGCTGTTCGGACTGACGGCAGGTAGGTTCCGACGGCACCTACTTCAGCTTGAGCGCCTCGTTCCCAAACTCCAGTTTGCTAACGCCTATTACAGAAGCTCCAGCTTCAAGACGCCCCGCTACGCCGCAGTCGAGACACTTCCCGCGGTTGAGTCACACCGCTGCCACGACCAGCGCGTGCCAAGCAGAGCTTTGCGGATCGGCGTTCCCAAGCAGGAGCTTGGGAACGAGGGGCGAACGCTGTCAAAAGTGGGCTCAAGTTGGGCCACACTCCGATGTATCGAGAAACCCGAGACATCGAAAACCCACATCGGCAACGTTCGACAGTGGCTGTTAACCTTCGGTGTACACGGCGGAGAAACCGATTTCGGCGTCTAGTGGTTGATCCGCGTTTGTTCGGCGGGCTTCGATGCGGATGCCGTAGGATTGACGGACGGGAACTTTCAACCGCAGATCCTCGCCGCCCACACATTCGCAGTCGACTTCCGGCATGCCAGGCAGCGGTGGAGAAAACGGGATGTGTACGTTGGCTCGCTTTTGACCAGTGTCGAAATGGATCTGCATCACGCCTTCGACCAGTTCACTGCCATCTTCGTCGCGAGTGCGTTCGAAATTCTGCTGCTGTCGCTTCAACGACGAAGTCTGCACGGTCGCCGGTGAAGCGTTTGTTGGCGCGACAGATGCTTCGCGCGTGTTGTCGTCGTCATAGCGGCTGCGACGTTTTGAGCGATCGTTTGGTGCCTTGTCCGCCGTGGTTTGATGGGAACTGGAATCTCGCTGGATCGGCTGTCCGAACAACTGCTGCGGTGTTACCGTGCCCTCTTCTAAAAATCCGCGAGCCGTATCCGCGACGCCAAACGGAACAGGCACCGGAACGGCATTGAAACCAGACTGCGCTAATGGTGCCGAGGAATCGCGGCGGCTGGATTCGCGTTCGGACCTTGCCTGTTGCTCTTGGCGATCACGAACTTGCTGAGCCAGCTCGGCTTCTCGCCTCGCACGGGCGGCTCGTTCTTCGGTTTCTTGCTGTAACTGGGCCTGCTGCTGGCGGCGTTCACGTTCGCGTTCGCGCTGTGCCTGTGCGTTGGCTTCGGCGTCGGCGTCGGCCAGTCGGCGAGCTTCTTCGCGGCGCTGTGCTTCGCGCTGTTCGGTTTCGCGACGAGCCTCAGCCTCAGCACGCAGGAGCGCGTTTTCACGTTCGCGATCTCTGTCGCGTTGTTCTCTGGCTTGTCGCTCGGCGTCTTCTCGCTGGCGCGATTGCTGCTGAGCCGATTGGTACTGCACTGGAGTCAAGGACGTGGTCGACGCAGCTGCCGTGTGGTAGCCACTGCTGGCAGCGCCGGCTGCGAAACCGCTCAGCGATGCCCGACTTCCTCGACCCATCCGCGACGGAATTTGCAGCGTGCTGGCATGTCGCGTGACACGATCGGGAAGAAAACCGGCGTGCGTTTGGGCGACGGTCGCTTCACGACGACTGCGCTGATTTGTGCGAAGTCGACCTGAATCCGGATTCACGCACGTGTAAACATTGTCGCCAGTTCGCGTGGGAACGTGACGCGGGCGATCCAGTGGAACGCTGGTGTTGGGTTGCCGGAAATGTTGGGGTTCGGATCTGCGTTCCGCAACAGTTGTTCGCGGGGCGCGCCGATCGTCGTAATCGAAATCGTCGCTGAGTAGTCCGAGGTCAAAATCCGTCCCGAGAATGTCGTCGACATCTGATCCTTGGCGGACTTCTGCGCGCACTGTCGCGGCTGGCCGATTGCTTTCGGCGCGTTGCAGATAGGCACGGGGGGCCAGCGATGGTCGCGGTGCATCCACGACAACTTTGGTCAGATCTTCCAGCGTGAACCAACTGGCGTTGGGATCAAGCACCGTCCCTTCGACTCGATCAAACGCGGGCATCGGTGTCAGATACGAGCTTCGACCACGCGGCACTCCGAAGAATTCATCGGGCACATGGCTGAGCACAGCGACGACGCACAGCAGGAACAATCCCAAGGCCAGCCACCAGCGCAGTGGAGAATCCACGGGCATCAGGCAAAAGCCGATGATCGATGGGGGAAACAATGTCGCCAGCGCGGCAAAAAACAGGGAGGGCGATTCCGCGGCCGTGCGTCGACCGGGGTTGTACAGCATCCACGCAAACACGCCGACGAATGCCGAAAATGCGGCCAAGATGAATGCGACGGGTTCGTCCGTCACCGCGCGAATGGAACCGGATTGCCTTGCGTTCCATAAAAAGAACGACGTGATCACCAGACATCCCCAGCCCATCAAAGCCACAACGCGGCGATTGCGTGAAGATCGTGTCGAAACGGTTTCGTTCATGGCTCCGTGCCCTGCGTGGGTTCAATTCCCAGAAACTCAGCCCGTTTTCCTTGCCTGGTCGATTGTGTTCCAGAAGCCGGCGAGCTGTGGCAGGTGCGTCAATGCCACCTGCCTCAGCTGCCTAGTATAACAAAACTTCCCAATTAGCTAACAGCAGATTTCAGTGCATCGACCTGATCTGTCCATTCCCACTTAAATTCTTTCTCCGTGCGACCAAAATGGCCACCGTGAGCGGAATTGCGGAAGATGGGGCGTCGCAGTTCGAGATGTTCGATAATTCCCTTGGGATTCAACGGGAAGATTTTCTGAACGGCCTTCTGAATGGCTTCTTCTGACACGGTGGCCGTGCCATTTGTGTCGACTCGCACACTGACGGGATCAACAACACCGATCGCGTAGGCCAATTGCACTTCACATTCGGTTGCCAGTCCGGCGGCCACAATGTTCTTGGCCACGTAGCGACCCATGTAAGCTGCAGAACGATCGACCTTGGTGGCGTCCTTACCAGAAAACGCTCCACCGCCGTGTCGGCCCCAGCCACCGTAGGTGTCGACGATGATTTTGCGGCCGGTCAGGCCGGTGTCGCCATGAGGTCCACCGATGACAAACTTGCCAGTGGGATTGATGTGATATTTGGTTTTGTCGTCCAGCAGGTCGTTGGGAATGGCTTCCTTGATGACGGACTTGACGTAGTCTGCGATTTGTTCCTGCGTTACATCAGGGGTGTGCTGCGTTGAAACGACGATGGCGTCGATGCGAACAGGCTTGGCTCCATCATATTCCACCGTCACTTGGCTTTTGCTATCTGGTCGCAACCAGTTGACGGCACCAGTCAGACGTTTTTCGGCCAGCAGGTTGATGATGCGATGCGAAAACGCGATCGCAACGGGCATCAGTTCTGGAGTCTGGTTGCACGCGTAACCGAACATCAAGCCTTGGTCTCCCGCACCTTCGCGGTCCACACCCATGGCGATGTCGGCACTTTGGCTGTGCAGGGCACAGAACACATTGCAGCTGTCGGCGTTGAAGCCGATATCGTCACTGTTGTAACCGATTTCTCGAATGACTTGGCGAGCGACTTCCACATAGTCGACTTTGGCAGCCGTCGTAATTTCACCGGACAGCACAACAAGGTCGGTTGTACACAGAGTCTCACAGGCCACGCGAGACATCGGATCTTGAGTCAGCAGAGCGTCGAGAATACCGTCTGAGACCTGATCCGAAACTTTGTCCGGATGGCCCATGCTGACGGATTCACTGGTAAAGAAATAGTTGGCCATTCGTTTGTTACTCGATCAATTCTTTTCAGAGACAAAAAGACAATTCGGGAATGAAACTCAGCGAAAGTTCAGGAATCTGTGCCTGAAAGCTACCTGAGGCTGGCTGAAAACCACCTGCAAGCTATCTTCGCAGTAACACGTGCCTTGGCTGAGAACCGGCGCATAATCGCCCCGTTCAGCCTAGGGACGGATGTTATAGGGTAGCCCTGAACCCCGGACAACAGTGAATCACCAGTGTT
The DNA here is from genome assembly GCA_041688835.1 of Fuerstiella sp. Lineage (GTDB taxonomy): Bacteria > Planctomycetota > Planctomycetia > Planctomycetales > Planctomycetaceae > Fuerstiella. The sequence goes on along the minus strand of JBDNHJ010000104.1, from coordinate 12,301 downwards.
TTGGCTGATTCCAGAAACGCAGAAGCCGATTTGTTCGACGAATTTCAGCCGGGTTCTGGGCACCAGAGTCGTTTCCGGAGGGTGCATTCGCCGATGATTTTGAGTTTGGGGGTTGTGTAGGCCGGAAACAAGCAAACACAGGCCTGTTGATGTGTTCCGTGGTGTGATCGTTGTGGATCATCACAACGTTTCCGTCAGTGTTCGGTTTGCGCAGTTCCGGCAGCCACGCAGGTCTCCATTTCCTCGAGACGACGATTCCGCGAGCGTGCCGGAGCTGCGCCCGTAGCGGCTTGTTCCGGCCTACATTGTTCACCACAACAGAACATCGATTCATTCGCGAATTCGCCGATAGTTAGTGTTCCCACGGAAATGCCTTTGAAGTTCTGGCGACCGGGCGAACAATAACACGGTCTCTTTGGGTGCGTTCGAATTGCGACCAGCCAGTCACATGTCCGCAAAGACTCGGTTACGATTATGTCGCCAATACACTGCCTGTCTGAATGTGCTGAGTGCTCTGCCACCGAACTGGCAGACAGCACAATCGATGGCGAAATTGGCGACGCGGTGGCGGAGTGCATTCGGTGTGGAAAGACGTTCCTGCTGCCAGTGACGCACAGCATCAGCAGCATCAACGCCGACCGAGTGCCCGTTGCCTGCGATACTAACATCACCGCAGATTCCGCCGTTGCAATCGCGCCCCGCCGCACGTCGCGCCGCGCGGTGCTGGCGATCGTGTTTTCGATCGGCCTGAATGCGGCAGTGCTGTGGCTGCTGGCACTGCTGTACTTTCACGTGAGCATCGAACCACAGCAGGCTCTGAACGCCATTCTGTCGCAGTCCGATCAGCAGGACTTCAATATTCTGCCGGACATCGATCTCGGCAGTCCGCCTCCCGAACAAGCGTTGCTGCAGTCCACCATCGACATCACGGAAATGGTCTCCACCGATGTCGGCACCACGATTGTACTGAACGGACTGACGGCCGCCGGAACAGGTCGGGCTGGTGGAGGCAACGGGCAGGGGCGTGGAGGTCGCGGGGCTGGGATGTTTGGTGGAGTCGGCGCGGCAAAGTCGTTCGCGTATGTCGTGGATGCGTCCGGCAGTATGTCCGGCCCAAGAATGCAATTGGTGCTGAATGAATTGCAGCATTCCATCACTTCGCTGACAGCAGACCAGACGTTTTTTGTGGTGTTCTTTAATCAACACACGTTTCCCATGATGTGGCCCAAGATCGAAAAGAAGCTGATCAAGGCTGATTTGCGGAACAAGGCCCGAGTCATCGAATGGGCCTTTCGGGTGGAACCCAGCGAAGCCACGATGCCCGAACAGGCGTTGCGAATGGCGCTGCATCTGGAACCCGACATTGTGTTCTTTCTGACGGACGGCGATATCCCCGAAGGTGCCTTGCGGATCGTAAAAAAGTACCGTCAGCAGACCACCAGCGTCCACACGATCTGCGTCGGAGAACAGGCGGCGGTGCCCGTGATGCAGCAAATCGCCGTCGTCGGTCACGGAGAATTCCTGATGGTCTCGGAATCACCGAAAATTCCCGGACCTCAGTGACTTTGATGCATCGAGCCGTGCAATCGATTATCATTGCAACAATCAAACGAGTCCCGCTGGGACGCACAAATCAGGACAAACATGAACCGTTGACTGTCGTCACCGGCGAAAGTCTGTCGTCCCTCCGGGGAATAAATCGCAGTTCACGCCATTCCTCCACGCCATTCCTCCACGCCATTCCTCAAAACGGCCTTGCTACACATGAGTCGACTTCAGTATTCGTTTCAAATTCTGGCAACCTGTGTGTCTGGACTTCTGACGCTGCCGATCGCGCACGCTCAATCGCAAGATCAAGTACAGAACCAAGCGCCCATCGAACCTCTGTTGCAGAAGTACTGCCTAGGTTGCCACAACGATCGCGACAAGGAAGCGGGCCTGTCCATGCAGACTCTGGAATCGCTGAAGCTTGGCGGTGAGAACGGGGTGGTGCTGGACAAAACGGACCTGCAGAACAGCATTTTGCTGGAAGTTCTGACGGCCACCGGCGACCGCGCGATGCCGCCGGACGATGAGCCGCAGCCCACTGCCGAAGAACGCCAACGCCTGCAACAGTGGGTGCTGGCCGGGGCCGATTTCAAACCCATGGCCGGTGGTATTCCTGATGTCAAACGCGTTGCTCCGTTTCAGAAATCAACGGCGGCGTTACTGGCCAGCGCTGTCACTGCCGACGGAAAATCGATCGCTGTCGCTGGCGGACGGCATGTGTCGCTGGTGGCTGTCGAGTCTGGACAACAGCAGTGGACGACAAACTTCGAACAGGGAAAAGTGGCCGGGCTTTCCATCGCCCACAAGCAGCCGTGGATTGTAGCCGCCACCGGAACACCGGGCGTCACCGGAACGGCGATGATTTTGTCTGCCGACGACGGACAGCTGTTGCAAACGCTGTCCGGACACACAGACGCCGTCTATGCCGCTGTGCTGAATCCTGACGACACGCTGCTGGCAACAGCCGGCTATGACCGCCGCATTCTGATTCATGATGTAGCCACTGGTAAAGTTCTGCAGACGCTGGATGGTCACAACGGGAGTGTCTTCAGTCTCAGCTTCGATCCGACGGGACAAGTGCTGTGCAGCGCCAGCGGTGACGGCACCGTTAAGGTGTGGAATGTAAAATCCGGCGAACGACTCGATACGCTCAGCCAACCCCAAGCCGAACAATACTCGGTCATCGTCAGTCCTGATGGCAAGCACGTCTTTGCGGCCGGTGCCGACAATCGCATCCGCGTGTGGAAGCTGTTGTCACGCGATCGATCACGCATCAACCCGTTGTTGGTGTCGCAGTTCGCTCACGAACAACCGATTTCCAGACTGGCACTGTCCGCCGATGGCAGCCTGCTGGCCAGCGTCGCAGAAGATGGTACCATTCGCACATGGACCACCGGGCCACTGACGCCTGTGCAGAACTTACCGCAGCAAACAGTGTCGGTCACTTCGCTGTCTTTCGTGGACAATCAACGGTTATTCATCACACGCATTGATGGTTCTTCGGAAGTCATTCCACTGCAACTGTCCTCCGAAATATCATCGCCCGCAACGGACGGGCGTCCAGGCCATCCGACCAACGTTCTGTTGCCCGCTGACTTAGTGGATGCCACAGAAGCAGCTGCGGCCAACGATGATCCCACGGCGGCTCAAGCAGTCACGCTGCCAGCCCGGATCGCTGGTATCATTCAGCCGGATGACGGCAACGACAAAGATTTGGATTGCTATCGATTTTCTGCCACCGCCGGACAGCAGTTGTTATTGGAAGTGAAGGCTCAGCGAGACAAGTCGCCGCTGGATTCGAAGATTGAAGTGCTGACGGTTGATGGCAAACCCATTTTGCAAACTCGGCTGCAGGCTGTGCGAGATTCGTATTTTACGTTTCGCGGTAAGGACTCTGATACATCCGGCGACTTTCGAGTCTTCAACTGGCAAGAAATGGAACTCAACGAATACCTGTACGCCGATGGCGAAGTCTCGCGGTTATGGTTGTATCCACGGGGTCCGGATTCGGGCTACACGGTCTATCCCGGCTTCGGCAGCCGTCACACATACTTTGGCACCACAGCCACTTCGCACGCTCTACAGGCCCCCTGCTTTATCGTCATCCCGCGCCGGCCGGACGAAACCCTGATTGCGAACGGCTTGCCCGTGTTTCCGATCTACTTCGAAAACGACGATGACGGACGCCGAGAACTCGGCAGTGATTCGCGATTGATGTTCACCACACCGGCCGACGGCGACTACATCGTGCGCATCGGCGATGCGCGAGGCTTCAGTGGACCAGACTACAAATACCAACTGACAGTCCGCTCGCCTCGACCAGACTATGCCGTCAATGTATCCGTCAAGAAGGTCAGCGTCGCGGCCGATACGGGTTCTGAAGTCACGTTTACGGCGACTCGCATCGACGGTTACGAAGGCCCCATTTTTATCGACGTGGAACACCTTCCATTAGGCTTCGGATTTTCTGGACCGATTCAAATCCAACCCCAGCAGCTGCAAGCGTTCGGAACAATTTTCGCAACAGCTGATGCCAAGGAACCGTCCGCTGAAGACCTCGCCAAGATTCAATTCGTCGCTCACGCAGACGGCAACAAAGCACTCCGTCAAGCTCGCACAATCGGCCAGCTGGAAGAACTGAAACTGGTCGCCGAACCCAAACTACGGCTCGCCATTCAACCATCCACGGCTGAGGACGCCGCCACGGTGCAAAACATTAACGGCCCAAGCGGCGCAGATAGCGCAGATAGCGCAGACGGCGGCTTAGTGCTGCAAGTTCGTCCGGGCGAAACCATTCAGGCCTCTGTGCAACTCGAACGCCTGAAACACGATGGCGTAGTGTCGCTGGGCAAAGAAGATTCCGGACGCAACCTGCCTCACGGAGTCTTTGTCGACAACATCGGGCTCAACGGTTTGCTATTGCTGGGGAACCAATCGCAGCGAGACTTCTACATCACCGCAGCCAAGTGGGTTCCGCCATCCAAGACAACGTTTTTCCTGAAGTCCAACGTCGATTCCATCACATCGCTACCGGTCACCCTCGAAGTTCTACCTGCCGCCAACGAGGACGATGCCGCGACTGTGACAGCGGTTGCAGACTAGATGACGGCATTTCTGAAACGGCACTGGTTTCTGGTCGGCTTGCTGACCGTCATTCCCGCCGCCATCGTGATGGCTCAGGCAGGGCCCGCCGCAGGTGTCGTGACTGCCATCGAAGCTGTGCCGACGGCCGTCTGCACGGCCATCATTCTGTTTTTGATGTCCGTCACACTGAACACCGGGCGGCTGATGGATTCTGTCCGGCGGCCAGGCCCCTGTTTGACAGCGTGCGGAGTGAACCAGGTGGTGATTCCGCTGCTGAGTCTGCCGTTGATCGCGTTGCAAAAATCGCCCGACATGCAGGTCGGGCTGCTGATCGCCGCCTGCGTTCCCTGCACCATGGCCGCCGCTTCGGTGTGGACTCGCCGAGCAAACGGCAACGATGCGGTGTCGTTGTTGGTAACGCTGATCACCAACGGCCTGTGTTTTGTGGTTGCTCCGGCGTGGATGGCCTTTGGCAGTCGCTGGCTGGGAACATCCGGCACATCAGCGGAACTGGATTTCGGTTCGTTGATGTTGAAGATGACACTGGCAGCGCTGGTGCCAGCCGTGGTGGGGCAACTGTTGCGGCGTTCGACGACGATCGCCAGCTTTGTCGACCGGAACAAACCGTGGTTCAGCAACTCGGCTCAGGCGATCATTCTGGGCTTGGTGTTTATCTCGTCGTTTCGCGGCGGACTGCGATTTCAGCAGGACGGAATGGCGAGCGACTTGCGACACATGGAATTCGCGATCGTGTGGCTGAGCTGCATTGGTCTGCATTTAGGCGGCATGCTGATCGCTTGGATTTTGAGCGGCCTGTTGAGGTTTGAGACGGCTGATCGTCGAGCCTGTGCGATTGCGGGCAGTCAGAAAACCCTGCCGATTGGCATTCTGATTTCGCAAGCCACCGGCCTGCCGTTTTCTTTACTGCCGATGCTGATGTATCACGCGTCGCAATTATTCATCGACACCTGGATCGCAGACTGGATGAAGTCCAGCGACGTGGAAGAATAAGTACACGTGCATGAGTTTTGGTGCGTCACGAGCCGTTTTGGCGCTAGCTGCTGGCGTTGCTCGAATTGCCCGACGTTTCCAGTCGGCTCAAAGATTCGCTGATGGTGACCGCCGTGATATCTTCGAACGACGCCACCGCCGGCAACTTTGTCAGCTGATGACTGCGTGTCTGCGAATGAGCCACGTCGCTCATGGTAAAACTCCAAATCATCAGCACAATCCCGGCGCTGATAAACAACGCCAGCCAGCCGATATAGGGAGTCATTTGTTCAGCGCGCGTGGACGATGCCACGGTCGCTGCTTGTTCGTGAAGAACGCCGGCGACAAACAGAGGGGCTCGCGAAATTCCACTTTCTTGTTTGCTGGCGTAAGCTTCGATCTTAAAAAAGTAGCCCGTGAAATTCACAATCGGCGCGTCGGGGCCGGGAAATTCGACTGTGTTGCCTTCAATCGGTTTTTGAATATGACTGGTCAGGCTGCGGTCAACACTGCGCTGCACCATTCGATTCAAGCGGTCCGTTAAGACCTTGTTCGCGCCCATGGTGACCACATGCACCAAGCCGTCTCCCGAATCATCTAACGTCAGCCACGCGTCGTAAAGTCGAGTCGCGCCTGCAGAATTTGCTGAGCCACGGATCACGGACAAACGCCGCAAGCGGCCCGTCATTCTGAATGGGAGGCCGCGAGTGGAATCGGGCGAATCCATGAACAGTGCATAGGCACCTCGAGGAGCTTTGCTGGCATTTTTTTCCACGATCACTGATGCCATTTTCATGGCGGTGAAGTACGCCTGCGATTCCGTCGAATGCACGCCGATCACATCATCCTTGACCGACTTCAGTAGCTCTTCCGGCACTGGTCGCAGGCCCGTTGCAGAAGTTCGGGAAGTTGCAGCACCAGATTCCGATTCTGCCAAAATTGGTCGTTGAGCTGTCACGGAAACCGTGTCTGAATGACTGGAGGCTGCGGAAATGAATTCATCGTGATGAATCGCCTGTTTGGCCGTCGTGATTTCTCGACGCGGACTGATTTCAGCAGACTCTTCAGCCAGCGCCGCCGTGTCTTCCGGAAACAATCCGTTCCAGAATGTGGGGCGACGCACGATCGTAAAGAAGATCAGAATCAGCCCGAAGCCGCCAATCAGCAGCGCCAGTCGCTTTTGGTCGGTGGCACGCAGGAGTCCGCGTGGTCTTGCTGTTGTCCGAAACCGCACAATCGTGCTCCTGGAAATTCTGAAAGTGGGGCCGTGAGAATTCAAACGCCAGACCGCCATACCGCTCATGTGTCAGTTTACGTCGAACACACACGTTTGGGCAAGACTTTGCTGACACGGGATTCCCACAAAGTGGGCGAGATAGGTTCCGAACCGGTCTTTCCCGAATATTTCCGCTCGATATCATGTCCCGCCCATGAACAAAAAAAACAAAAAAACGCCCCCCAAACCCAAACAACACTCAGCAGCACCAATCAAGCTGCCCGCCAGTCATATTGCGCTCATCGAGTATCTGAAGTCGGAAGCCGCCGATCTCTGGGACTGGTTTTCGTCCCATCAAGCACGCTCCAGCAGTTCCGACGCCGTGCGATTAGAACTGCTGAAATCGGCCTATCGCCTTGAGCGACGTGATCGCCCTAAACTCTCCGATCGAAAAAAAGTCGCCACAGACGTCTATCAGCTGGCAGATGCCGTCGCCCAAAAAATGGAGTTGGTCGCACCAATCACGATCTATCAAGCTCAGGACAGCGGCGGCCTGAATGCGTCGCTGGCTTGGTTGCCCGACGAAATCCATGTGGTGTTGTATGGTTCTGTTTTGGAACTGCTGTCGCACGGCGAAATCACCGCATTGCTGGCCCATGAATTCGCTCATCACGAACTCTACACAATTGATAAAGGGGCGGGGCTGGTCCTAGAACAAGTGCTGGCCGCAATGATTTCTGACCCCACCGCCGACAATGCTCACGAACGCACGTGGCGTACCCATCGTCTGCAAACAGAACTGTATTGCGACCGCCGTGCTGCGGAAGTCACAGACAACATCACCGACTGCGTGTGTGCCTTGGTGAAGCTAGAAACCGGGCAGAAGAATGTCAGCGCCGCAGCCTATTTTGTTCAAGCGGATGAAGTTCTTTCAGACCAGACGCAGAAGACCAAAGGCAGTGACGGAATCACGCATCCAGAAATGTTCATCCGCGCCAAGGCATTGCAGCTTTGGCGAGACAATCCGAAAACCGCCGACGCTGCGATCAACCAACTTGTCGAAGGGCGGCTGCAACTGCAACAACTGAGTTTACTGCGGCAGAGAGAAATGCGGCAACTGACACGAGTCTTCCTGCAGTGCTTTCTGTCGACTCACTGGCTGCAAACAGACTTGATGCTCGGACACGCGAAACGGTTCTTTGATGATTTTGCATGGTCCGATACGACTGAAAACAACGGCGAACTCAAAACGCAACTGGCTGAGTGCGACGCTGAGCTGCGAAATTATTTCTGCTACGTGCTACTGGACTTCGTGACGTACGACGCCGACCTAGAAGAAGCTCCACTGGCAGCCGCCTTTGTCTTTACAGAAGCTTGCGGCCTGACCGATGAATTCCGAGCATTAGCAGGGACGGAACTGAAGTTCGGCAAACGTGCCTTGCAGAAAGTCGAAGCCGAAGCGCCGCAGATGGTGCGTCAAGCAGACTCAGCGCTGGCTGCGAGCTGAATGTAGTATGGCTGCATTCTGCTTCCGTCTGGATTAGCATAAGCTACAAGAGATTCTGTGACCCGGCGTCAAAGGCCAGTTCTTTCCCGAATTGTCTGGCCTTGGTTATCGCGCTGCACGATTCGTTGCCGGTCACGATCGATTTCAGAGTCACCACTTTTGTTTCCCCCAACACGCACGTTTCATGACATTCATCAACGCATCACTTTTGGCCGGAGTTCTTCTGGCAGGACTGCCGGTCCTGTTGCATTTGATGATGCGTGCCAAGCCCAAGCGAATTGAATTTCCGGCGCTGCGGCTGCTGCAAACACGGCAAATGGCAAACTCGCGGCGCATGCGTGTGCGACACCTGCTGCTGCTGATCTTGCGAGCTCTGCTGATCGCGATCGCCGTGTTGGCTTTGGTACGACCCTCTTTTCCGGCGGCGAACTATGGCTTGCGGTGGTACGAATGGTTATTGCTAATCGGTGCCGTTGGTGCAGCCGTTGGTTTCTACAAATGGAAATCACGGCAGGCGGAATCGCAACAACCAGCTCAGCACCTACTGCAGGAACGCCGCGCCAAACTGCGGGGGCTGTCGGTTTTGGTAGGAACATTGCTGACTCTACTGTTCGTCATTTTGCCGTGGGGCATGCGCGTGAAGGCAGAATTGAGTGCGCCGCGGAGCCCCGTGTCGCCTGACATTCCGGTGGCCGCCGTGTTTTTGTTCGACAGCAGCCTGAGTATGACTTACAAGAATGAAGGCCAAACGCTGCTGGAAACCGCTGCGGAAATGGCCCTAGCGCATCTGAGTTTGTTGCCGAATCAGAGTCAGGTGGCGATCGCCACCACCGATCCGGAATCGGAAGTCGTGTTTCAGGCCGACTTGGCCGGCGCGCGGTCGCGCGTGGAATCTCTGAAGCACACCGCCGTGCCGCGCACATTAAACGCCGTGTTAAAGGATGCGATTGACGCGCAGGTGGAAGGACGGCAGTTGGCTCAGGAAGATTCCGGCGGCAACGATACCTACGTTCGCGAAATCTATCTGTTGACCGATCTGTCCGTTGCGGCGTGGCGCATTCCTGATGAATCGACTTTAAGCGATTTACTGGTGCAGCACGACTGGCTGCAAATCTACTTAATCGATGTCAGCGTCGACACTCCCAACAACGTGGCACTATCACAGTTAAGACTTGATCGTGATGTGACGGTTGCGGACCAACAGGTCGAAATTTCGGTCTCCGTGTCGGGAACTCCCGCCGCCAATCCGAACGTTGCCTTGGAACTGTTTACGCTGGACCAAAGTGGTGGCGAAATTCGAGGCGGCGGAATCATCGGCAGCCCGCAGCGCACGGTGCAGCTGGGCGGCTCGGCACCAACCGTAAAATTCAGCGTCAAAGGCATGGCCGGCGCGGATTCAACCAGCGGGGCCATCCGACTGGTTTCGCCAGATCCACTGATTGCAGATGACGTGCGTTATTTTACATTTGCTGTTTCTCAAACGCCGCGTGTGCTGTTGGTGGGAGATCGAAGTCTCGACACGTCGCTGCTGCGGCATTTGCTGCAGCCCAATATTCCGGGCTACGAAGCTTCAAAACGTTTTCTGTGCAAAACCGTGACGACGGCAGAATTTGAACGCGAAGCACTGGCCAACTACGACGTGATCTGCGTGTTGAATTGGCAACAGCCTTCCGAAGCCGCTTGGACGGAACTCAAACGCTTCGCCAACGATGGCGGCGCGGTGTTGATCACGGCGGGCGGCGAATATTCGCTCGATACGGCTGCTTGGACGACGCCAGATTCCACCGATTTACTACCGGGAATCCCATTAACCCCCGTGCGATTTCGTGGCGAAGCCGCTCGAATCACACTGCTGGCCGACGACAATCCTATCGTTCACAGCTTTCAAGAATCGCCGGAAGCCAAGACCGAACTGAATCGAGCGATTTTCGATCGCTGCTGGACGTTCAGTCCAGACGCCGACACCCGCACTCTGATGATGTTCACGCACCCGAAGAATCCTCAGCCAGCCTTGCTGGAACGTCAGGTCGGCCGCGGCCGTGTGTTGTTGTTCGCTTCGGCGATGGATAACAACGGAACGGATAAGTGGAATGAAGATTTTGTGGTCGGCGAAAACTGGGCGTTCCTGATGTTGATCGACGAAACCATGAAGTACCTCACGGGCGTTTCAGAAACCAAGCACAACTTCACGGTGGGCGACACGGTGGAAATCGACGTGGCCCCGCAGCAGCGGTTTAGTCAATACCTTGTGGCGCGACCGCGAATTCGGCAAACCAAAGGCATGCTGCCGTTTGATGAACCATCCGTGCTGCTGGAAGACGTTGACGAAGCGGGACATTACACGCTGAAGTCGGCGGATGAAGGCAACACGTTTCATTCCGATTTTTCCGCGAACCTCACAGATGCGGAAAGCAACTTAGCCACAATTTCCGATGAAGATCTGAATCAGATTCTTGGCGAACGTCGCTACACGCGCGTGACCGATCCGGAGACGCTGGATCGTGCCGTGAATCTTGGTCGACTGGGAGTCGAAGTCTTTCCTGTGCTGATGGGATTGCTAATTCTGCTGTTTTGTGCCGAACACTTGATGGCCAACTATTTCTACGACACAGAACCAGCGGCTCAGGAAACCGCCGCGACAACATAGCGTCACAGCGGGAAACGTGATGCGGCTCGCTGTGAGTACGACGGGCACTCTTGCCGTGGGATAGGCTTCTAGCCTGTCGTTTCTTCAGTGTTTTTGACAGGCTGGAAGCCTATCCCACGGCTCTTGTCCGGCGCGTCACTCTTGCCCGTCGAAACGCTCCCCGGACAATCGGGCCAGCGTACAGGATGCACGAAGGAAAGCTGCTGAGGGATCGCCTGCGTTTCCGATTCCGTGTTCGAACGTTCAAAACGCGGGGCATCTGTCGTCTGGTCGGTACTGCTTGAGTCCTGCAAATGGTGCTGCTTGAGTCCTGCAAATGGTGCTGCTGTGTCCAGATCGAGAAAACTTGGCCAGAATCGGCCGTACATTGTGGAAAAGGCAGCGATTCCCGATATGGTTCTGCTCTTCCACAGAAGTCTGCAGGGCTAAGTGCCGATCGCAGACTATCTGAACGGCGGATTGAGGGCGTAGCTCAGTTGGTAGAGCAACCGACTTTTAATCGGTAGGTCCAGGGTTCGAATCCCTGCGCCCTCACCTTCGAAAACCTCGGATAACCCCCGTGTTATCCGAGGTTTTTTCATGCGCGGAAAATCATTCAGAATGAATTCAAACTCACGTGTGGAACCGTTCTCCAGCGTGCATATACTAAACAGGGCACTCAACGCTGCTCCCCAGAGGTCTCATGTTTCCAAAAACTAGCCGGGGACAGTAAAAATCTGATTTTTCCCTGCGGGATTTGGGTGATGAAAACGTGTTGATCCAAGAGTGCCATACTAAGAGTGCCATACTGTTTCGGCCGTCCCGGATGGTTCTACTGGCATTGGACCTTTAGCGTTGCATTGGCACTGGAGAATGCTGCATGAAATGTTGCGTCGAAGACTGCCCGGACTACTCGCCGGACGCTCGAGAAATGGAATATTGCATCGCGTGTGACAGAGAGTATCTGCTGCTGCATGTGGGAAATTCAATTGCAGAAATCGACCGCGCGGTTGAAGTGGTCGATTGGAGATTCTGCATCACGGCGCTACGCACCATGGCACCGACGAACCACGAACTCCAGCGAATGAGGGCACTGTTCGAGCAGATTGAGTCGGCCAGAAACGAGCTCAAGCAATTGGTCGGTGTGGAACAGGTGTAGCTGCCGGACAATTGCCATGCCGTTGTGTCTGGACCTGAGCACTCACTGCTGACTGCCAACGGGCATTTGCAGCGAAATTCGCTGACTCGACCAAAATCTATGTGTTGTTAACCACGAATTGCACGGATCATACGAGGATTCAGCGGCTGTTATTCGTGAAATTCGTGCTAT
>JBDNHJ010000103.1:0-9474 GCA_041688835.1 Fuerstiella sp. | reverse complement strand
GCTCGCATCACCGATAAAGATCATGTCGCTGATCGCAATGTCCAGTATGTCGCGCAATTTTCGGATTCCATAAGCCTTGTCGATGCCTAGACTGGTCACGTCAATTGACGTTGTGCCACCGAGGTTCACGGCGAATTCAGGGATCAGTTCGCTGAGAGTTGTCTTGATCTTTTTTCGCTTCGTGAAGTCCGGGTCCCACTTTGCTTTTTCTTCCAGCGGTGCCTGCTGACCTAACGCTGAAAATGTGATCTGACTACCGCGGTCCTCAATCTGTTCGCCCCATGTTCTTGCGACGGGGGGCTCCATCGAATCAACAGCTTGTTCAAGAGCACTGACGATCTTTGCTTTCTGATTCGAGTCGAAGTCTTCGGAATAGATGGGCTTCCAGTCAGTGATGTACTGATAGAATTTCGTTCCGCAGGTTGGCAGGATCGACAGTTGTTTAAGTTGTGCAGTAGCAGGCAGCTTGGCCAGCACCTGTTTTTCAAACTGCGACCACGCACCTCCGGAAATCACCGCGACCCTGACGATGCCAAGCAGCGAAGTGAGCAGTTCCGCCATCTCGGCATCCAGCGGAGATTTGCTCTCAGCCAGCGTGCCGTCCAGGTCGAATACGATGAGTTGTTTCATTTGGTCGTGCCCCTAGAGCTGCTTACGGATCGATTTCAATTCAGTGCGACGTTTTGCGGTGGTCTTGGGGTAGGCCATCTTAAGGTCGTTGAAAGCATCGAGAAGTACCTGTGAAATAATCAGCCGAGCATTCTTCTTGTTGTCGGCGGGAACGACATACCATGGTGCGGCTGCACTGCTCGTGGCACTCAGGCACTCTTCATACGCCTGCATGTAGAGAGGCCAGCTTTTCCGTTCGCGAACGTCGGCGAGACTAAATTTCCAGTTTTTCTCTGGTTCATCAATGCGATCCAGGAAACGCTCTCGCTGTTCGTCTTTCGACAAGTGGAGAAAGAACTTGATGATCCGGGTGCCGTTGCGGTGGAGATGCTTCTCTAGGTCCACGATGGAACGATACCGGTCGATCCAGATCGTCTTCGCGTCTGGCAACTCGTGCGGAAGCCTTTGGCTGTCGAGAATCTCTGGATGCACGCGGACGACCAGCACTTCCTCGTAGTAGGAACGATTGAAGATGCCGATTCGCCCTCGCTCTGGCAGACGTCGCGTTGTCCGCCACAGAAAATCATGTTCCAGCTCCTCTGAACTTGGCTGTTGGAAGCTGAACACCTGGCAGCCTTGCGGATTGATGCCGGACATGACGTGTCGGATCGCACCATCCTTGCCGGCCGAATCCATCCCCTGAAAAATCAGCAGCAACGCATAGCGGTTAGATGCGTAGTGCATACGCTGCAGCGAACTCAACTCGTCAACCTGTTCTTTCAGAAGCTTGTGATACCGCTTCTTCGAATCATAAAACCGATCCACTTCCGTTGGCCAATTGCTTAGCTTCACGCTTTCTCCGGGTGGCACACGGAACTCTTCAATCCGGATGTCGGTCTTCATACTTCTGTCCTTTCCATCACGGGCAAAGTTTACACCGCGCTGTCGTAAAAATGTCATCGCTTTGAATATTCAGGTTCTGTTGGGCACCGTTCACATTGACCTTGCCCTTAGTGTGGGCGGTGGAATCTCTCCTCCCTCGTTTTCCCATCGTTCAATGGATTGTTGTTTTATGGGGCGCGTATTTCCTTCGCCTCGACTGGATGCCGGGGCGAATGTCTCGCACGCGGCCGAGTTCCATAAAGCAATCGCTGGCTCATCAATGCAATCGTGTTCGTAACAGAGAACACTCAGCGACGCCGTGTCGAACAGAAATTGTTGAGCATGCTCGACAGACAACCCAAGCCACCGGGCAGCAAAGACGCGACCGAAATGACTGTGGCAAAACAGCGCGACGTTGCCGTTCAGCAGTCGGACGCGAGCGATCACACGATCGGCTCGGTCAGAAATCTCGACGGGCGATTCACCGTGGGGAGCACCATCGCGGAAGAGATTCCAACCCGGTCGCGATGCCAGTACTTCCTCCGGCGTTCGTCCTTCGTCATCACCGTTGTCCCACTCTGCGAGATCTGGCACAACCTCGGGCTTCGTATCCAGCCCAGCCAATGCACACGTTTGTTGAGCACGCTTCAACGGGCTGGTGAACACATGGGCGAACGGGATGTCTTGAATACGCAGTCCAAGTTCCCGCGCCTCGACTTCGCCGTGCGGCGTCAGAGGAATATCCGCTCGACCGGTGTATTGCCCAGATAGCGACCACTCCGTTTCGCCATGTCGAATTAGGTAAAGACGCAGAGGTGTTTGTTGACTGATCGTCATAGTGACTGCCTTTCTATCGCAGCGGTGTATTCGCCACGGCACGCGGCACGGTTGCACATGGCTCGATGACGCAGCGCCTGCTGTGCCGCCTCGACGTTCAGCGGATTGCCCTGCCAAAGTTCCAACGCCGGTTGCTGGATGGCTCGGCCAAATGAAAATGTCAGCGCCCACGGCAGCCGCAGCCCGAATCGAACGTGCATCGCGTTCAAACGGGCCGAAGCCGGTTCGGCAGATTGGCCGCCCGATAAAAACGCAACCCCGGGTACAGCCGCAGGAACGGCGCGTAACAGACAGTGTACTGTCGCGTCAGCAATGACTTCGACCGCCGCTTGTTCAGGGCACGTTAATCCTGGCAGGACCATATTGCACTTCAGGATCATGGCTTCCAGCGTCACGCGTTGAGTGTCAAGCTGGTTGAAAACGGTTCGCAGGACTTCTTTCGTCACGTCACGGCATTGCTGCAGAGTATGCGTGCCGTCCATCATGACTTCGGGCTCAACAATGGGCACCAATCCGACTTCCTGACACAACGCCGCATAGCGCGCCAGTGCATGCGCATTCGCTTCGATGCAACCGCGACTCGGAAGCCGCTCTCCAATGGCAATCACCGCACGCCACTTGGCGAATCGAACGCCCAGTTCAGAGTATTCCGTCAAGCGTTCGCGCAGACCGTCCAGACCTTCGGTCACTTTTTCGTCCGGATGACCTGCCAGATTCTTTGCACCAGTGTCTACTTTGATGCCGGGAATAATCCCCGCGTCGGTGATGACTTTGACAAACGAAGTCCCGTCCTGTGTTTGCTGTCGAAGCGTTTCGTCGAACAGAATCAGGCCACTTATGGATTCGCTTAGCTTCGGTGTGGTGATGATCATCTCACGATAAGTGCGCCGAGCCTCCTCTGTTTGAGGAATGCCCAACACCGCAAAGCGCTTGTTGCACGTCGAAACGCTTTCATCAATTGCCAACAGGCCCTTGTCATCGGCGACTAACGTGTTGGCCGTTTCAGTAAGCTCTTGCGCATTCATCTCTAAGACCTCCGCGATGTTGTCGAATCGTCATTCGGCTCAAGCGGATTCGGGTCGGTCCTGACACGTTTCTGATCCCGCAGCCGCCCGAGAGTGCTCTCAATCAATCTGGTCAGTTTGCCAACAGCGCCGTCGACGGCCTGGTCCACGGTCGCTGCCTGATGCGTGACCGCGACGGGCTGGCGTCCTTCGAGTCTGGCTTCTATCACGCAACGCAGATCGTCATTGCCGCCTTTCTTTTCGCTGTTCTCATCGCTCAGTTGGACCTCCACTCGCGTGATGTGATCGCTGAATCGTTTCAACGCACTCTCGACTTCGGTCGTGACCCGTGTGGCCAACGCTTCGTGACCTTCAATGTTGCCGTCGGTATTCATTTGAATCTGCATGTTGTGCTCCTTTGTGAATTTGGTTGGTTCAATATCGGTAGGTGGCTGCCAGTCCCGTCTGGCTCGGCATCTGATCGGCGGACATGACGAGGACCTGGCCGCCCATCTTTTCGACCAGTTCACCCAGATCGTCCAGCAGGTCATCAACATGCGGGTGGCTGAGATCAGCAACTTCGACCTGACCTGTCGCGCAGTCGAGCCGTCCGGCAATCTGATGGTCGGTCTCGATCAGCAACGTCGCGACTCGCCCTTCGGCAGCCGCCTGAGCCACCAGCGCCAGGTCGTCACTGCCATGCCCCTTGGATCGGGCTTCTGCGAACTCTTCGGTCAGCTCAGTCAGCCGCGCCTGATACTGCGGTTCGACGACTTTCCAGACGCGTTCCCGAAGTTCATCAATGGGCAGGACGTCGGGATTGGTCGTCAACCCCTTCGCCATCAGAAATGGGTTATGGCTGATTTGGTGAAAAAGATCATGATGTTCCGGTAACGCCGCCAGCAGCAGCGGCAGGCCCGATGGTCGAGAATGGTGTTCGAGCACCGCGCGGTCGACGGCTCGAAAGTACTTCTGTGCATCGCCGTCCACTTCGTCCTTTTTTCCGCCGTGGCCGTGGTGCATGGACGTGCTGTCGCCACCGGCACGACCTTGGGAGGTCACCGCTGAAACAGGTTCCGTCAGTTCATCGCCGAGTGCCTCGTTGATCGTCTGCGGGACGTCTGGATCCAGTTCGATTTGGTCGAGCGATTCGCGGCTTCCTTCGAACAGTTGAATCTTTTGAAGGCTCAATCCCAGAACCTGATAATGAGCGACCGATTGCAGAAAGCGTCTCAGCGGCTTGATGTGAAAGCTGTCGGCGACAACGGCCAATTCGGCGACCGGTCGCTGCAGCCGGAACACGCGAAACAGTCCCGGCCCGCCCAGCACGGCCAACCCTTCCCACGTCTGGGTCCAAAACGCATCATCATGAGACAGGTCGGTAAACGGTTTTAGAAGGAGCTCGGTTTCCGCGGCCGGATACTTCTGCCGCAGCGATCCTTCCAACTCCTTCACAAGATTGCGAAATCGGATCCGATCCTGCTGGTTCTCAGGCCGACTGCGATGAGTCGGCTGATACAGCGACAGACACGGCGACTGCTGGGTTGATGCCAACTCGGCCAGTGATTGAGTCGTGAGTAAATTCGTTTCCTGGGTCATACTTTTGCCTCGTGTTTCGTGATTCATTCGGATCAAAAACCTCAATTGTCGCTCGTCAGGACATCTGTTCACTTTCCAATAGATTGGCAGGAGATGCCGCCTCCCGAAGCCATTGCAACGCGTCTTCATATTCGGATCCCGAAAAGTGTTTGATCTCCGGATGCTCGAGAGTAGTGACGAAGTGTGGTAAGGCTGTCAGCAGACCGTTGTCGCTGACGATTGCGAGTCGTTCAATCTTTTGGTGCTTATTGCAAATTCAAAGTCGGTTCAAGTTGGTCATCTGTCAGATCGTAAGTCGCTCGTTGACCCAAGTCCCGAAGTACGTGAAACCGTGTCCACCGTGAGGCTTTGCCAGACTCGCGATGTCCACCGCCTGCTGACGGTCGGTGACTTCAATGGCGACGGCGTAATGTCCCAGCTTCAGCTCTAGGATGCCGGTTCGGATGATGCTGTCCTCGGAATCTGCGAAGAAGAAACGGTTCTCTTTCAACCGTTCAAAGAGGTGAATGCCGTCATCGCCGAAAAGCGAAGACACCGCCGTTGCTGGATAACCGGCAGCCGGCAAAGCATCTGCAAACGCTTCAAATTCAACTTTGCCATCTAAGAAGCCGATCACTTTGCCGACGGGGCCGGTGAGGGTTTGTCCGTGGTCAACCATGAGTTCACGTGTCATGCGTTTGTTCCTGTTTGTCGAAGGTTTGTTAACGGCGAATTAGAATTGCGTTTCGGTGTACTCGGGCTAAGCACGCCTTGATGCCACGCGCATTGAATCGGCCGCAGTTCGCGGCAAATCTCATCTCGATGACGTGGTCTTAAAAATCTGAGAATTCCGACGAACAAGGCCTCGCCGATGACGGACCACACGATGGAAAATGTCCGATCACCGATTGCGACCGCCAGAATCTCGTCCCTGCCAACTTTGATCCAGCCCATCAGGCTCAGTCCTCTCGCGTGAACATGGATATCTGGCGATCTTTTGTATTCTCAAACTCTCGCAGACGTTTCGCCAACTCGGTGATGGACGCCGCAGCACTGCAGTATTCGATCCGGTCCAGCAACTCGTCGAGGCGACGATCCGATGTGAGAGCACAACCCAGTGCGGCTTCAAAGGTCGGGCGATTGTCGCACTGACAAGCGGCCGCATGAAGCGCATCAGCACTGAGTGTTGTCCCCGTTCTGAGTGTTGTCCCCGTTAACAGGTAGGTTGAATGTTCCGGCAAGAGTTGCTCCATCTCCGAGCGGATCACCTGTGCCGATTGCGTCTCCAACTCGACCATGTGCCCCAACAGAATGTCGGCACGCGGATCGACACTTTCCGTTTTAAGTTCAGCGAATCGTTTGGCCCGCTGCTGGTGGTAGTCGCACAACATGGATAGCACGTCGTAGATCGTTCGCGGAGTTTTCATGATTCACATCCGGGGCATGCTGGGAGTGGAACTCGCAAGAGTTTGGTTCTTGGGTTAGGTTTTTGGTTTTCGGTTTTCGGAATCCAAAGTCTTGGTGACTTCGACTACAACTGTCGTCTCAGACGACTGGCTGTGGACCTTCGAAGACATGACGCCAATCGAGAGATAGATTTTCAGCAGGTCGTTGACCTTCATGTCGACTTGCTGAACGGAGTTTGCCGCGGCGGAGATGTGCCGTGTGTGGCCCTTAAGAGCCATAAAAAAAGCCGACGCGACGGAGTTCCCTCGCAGGAACTTCACCACGTCGGCTTACTGAGCAACCCACTTCCCAAATGAATACGGGCTGTGCTTTACATTGTCATCCGAATGTGTTGTTGAGTTGCATTTGCCTATACAATCTGCAACTCTCATCCCTAGTGTAGCGACTCGGTTCAAAAGAGCAAGGTCGCACCGCTCGATCACAAGCTGCCGCTATGCGTGGCAAGCCCACGATAACGGCATCTCCCTAGAAACTCATGCACAACACAACACAAGAATCCGTGAGCGTTTTGGCATGAACGACGATCCAAATATTGTTCTGCCAGATGGCACACCGCCAAGCCACGACAGCGAACTTCAGACCGAAAGGTCCAAAGAACGCACGCAGGAAAACGACCGGTACGTGCCGGTCATCGTCAAACGCATGGACGAAGTGCGGCGTCATCCCGATGACGTCCTAGAATACGCAATTCAAGAAGGTCTGGAACAACTTGACCGGCCGGCTCTTTCCCTATTCCTTTCTGCGGTGGCGGCGGGGCTCATCGTCGGTTTCTCGGCAATGGCCGTCGCAGTCGTGGTGACTGTGACCGCTGATTTGGAATCTCCGCTTGTGTCACGGCTGCTGATGGCTACGGTTTACCCGCTAGGCTTCGTTATGTGTGTCATGAGCGGAGCTCAACTATTCACCGAACACACGGCGACAGCGGTCTATCCCGTGCTGGACCACAAGGCTCATTTTCTGCGTCTGTTGCGGTTGTGGGGCATTGTCGTCGTCGGTAATTTGCTGGGCACGCTCATTGGCGCGGGACTTTTGACCGCCGTCGATGACGTTACTGGGGCACGGGACGGCTACGTGGAAATTGGCCAACACCTGGTTGAGTTTCAGTTCGTCCCACTTTTGATCAGCGCACTCCTAGCCGGTTGGCTCATGGCGTTGGGCGCTTGGCTGGTCGTTTCAACGCACCCGGACATCAGCCAATTTGTTTCGATCTATATTGTGACATTCTTGATCGGCTTGGGCGGCTTTCATCACTCGATCGCGGGTTCGGCCGAAATGTTTACGGCCTACTTCATCAGCGACCATTTCACATGGACTCAAAGCATGCGATTCATCGGTGTGGCGCTGATCGGCAACCTGATCGGCGGCAGCCTTTTTGTTGCCGTTCTGAATTATGCCCACATTCGAAAGACGCAGGAAACCACGGACAATTGAAACAGCGTTCAGAAGCGGCGACGACGAATGCAACCCAAGACAGAGGTCTCGCGTTAAGCCAGCAAGCTTTCCGATCAATACGAGAACGCAGGCCCTGAATACCCGTTGAACGGCCGGACAAAGGGGCCGTTAATGTTATCGGTTACGACGCGCCCTTGCTATTACAACTGGATGTCGTAAAATGGCGGAGGCTTGAGGAGATGCTGCAAGGCGAGCGGTCGTTACGATCTTACCCGTTGAGGCCTGAATCGCCAGCGAAGCCGAACAACATATCGGCTTCGCTGGCGCTTCAGGTCCGATGGTATCTTCTTACTGGCCACACGCCTAAACAGTTTCGGATGACTCATTAAACAGCCGGCTGGCAATGCCAAGCGGCTTGTTAAAAAGTAAGCCGATGGGGTGGAACACCTGCGAGCGTTCCGCCTCATCGGTTTTTTCGTGCGCGTTTCGACGGTATCAATTTGCAGGAAATGATCGAACGGTTTTCCACGACGCATTAAAACAGCCACCAATCAACAGGAGAAATTCAAATGCTGAAGCGATACAGTGAACTAAAAGGGTATGCCTTGGGCACCTCGGACAAAGATTTCGGAGCGATTACAGATATCTACTTTGACGACGCGCTCTGGATCGCACGCTACATTGTCGCCGACACCGGGACATGGCTTCCAGGCCGCCAAGTGCTGCTGTCCCCACTCTCCTTCGGCCCGCCGGACTGGAAGAACAGACGCGTTCCTGTCAACTTAACCAAAGACCAAATCGAACAGGCACCCGGACTCGAATGCGATGTCCCTGTTTCGCGGCAGCACGAAATTGAGTTGGCCAAATATTACGTTTGGCCCGCGTACTGGGGAGGGCGAGTGATGCTCGGAACTGCCGAGTCCTTGGCAGCAGTCGCTTCCGCAGAATCGTCCGACAAGAAAGATACGCACCTGCGTAGCATGAACGAAGTTGTCGGATACCGCATCAGTGCCGACGACGGCGAAATCGGACACGTCGAAGACTTTGTGATCGATACCAGGACGTGGGAGGTGTCTACGATTCTGATCAAGCACGGCGGCTGGTTCCACGCCGAGCATGTGGCGATATCGCCGAGTTGTGTCAAGCACGTGGAGTGGGCACACCAAAAAATGCATGTCAATTTGACCAAGGAACAAATCTCCAGTGAGCCACCTGCTGCAACCGTCACCTAGACGAAATGAGAACAGTTGTCTCAACTGTTCGAAGACAATTGGGGCAATCGTTCTACACTGCATGACGAAGTAAAACAGAACTTCCAGCAGGCATCTCCGTCGAGTGCCGTCGCGTCTGGCATCGACGCCACCACCGCGCGACTGGCTCGCGTGAAACCTCAAACGAATGGATCGAAACGATCAACGACGATAACGAACGCCGTGATGGTCTGAAATTGCAAACTAACATCGCATTGCTCGGAACGAGATTCAGGAACTCTGCTATTTGCCGCGAACGATTTGCCAGTGGTTTCCGTATCCAGCGATCCTGTTCGAAATCTTGCAAAACAGCTAGAATCCGCAGGTAGCGTCTCCCGGATGACTGACGCATGAGTTGATGAACGACTGCGAAGACAGCCGAGTGGACAGATTTGATGCTTGAAGACGACGAAAAAAAGAAGATCCTGAATCGCATTCGGCGAATCAATGGGCAG
>JBDNHJ010000102.1:0-3101 GCA_041688835.1 Fuerstiella sp. | reverse complement strand
CTTCAGCTGATTCTTGGGGTGCAGCAGTCGCAGGCCTTTCAAAAACTGTTTGCGGAATTCCACACGCAGAACATCCGCGTCCACCAGCCAGCCGGGACGCCCCGGCAGGCGATGGCGTGGTACGCGGACTCTGAGATCAACGCGCTAACCGCCGAGGTCGGCTAATGAGCAACAGTCAACGGCTGCGACCAATCGTTCTCCGAGCGGCAGCTGGCATCGGCAGTCGGCCGTCCGACCGATGGTCGCCTGCGCCTTGTTTCGCAGGTGCATGTCATCGGCCATGCGTTTGGTGAGTGCCGTGACGCGGTTTAGCCAAGGTGTCATCGTGATGTCTTTCAAGCAGAAGGAAGTGATGTTCAATCGTGAAGGTGGATGGAACGATTCTGTAGAATGACACGAGCCGAAGACGATGCGACAGATAACAATAGCGAGCACGATAAAATGAAAGTGCCAATCGTCAACACACACGTACAGCGCGGACGACCTGGAGATTCGTTGTGAACTAGCCAGCGCGGATAACCAGGACATTCCAAGCGACCTGGACATTCGTGACGACCTGGCCAGCGCGGATAATCGGATCGCTCGGAGTTGGCTGATGAGCGTCGACTCACGGCTGCGAACGAATCAGCCTAGCTGGGGAACCAGAAAGCGATGCTCAATGCTCACGACCATCAGTGAGTCGTCGCCGTCATACGGTTCGGCCGTGAACAGCACTTGGTGTTCTCCGGCCAGTGTTCGGAAACGAGCAAAGGCCGCCGCTTCCATCGCGTACTCACCGCCGGAACATCCAAAGTCCTGCAGCAGATCGTCCCACATCACGGTGTTAATGCGAGCGGCGTTCGGGCTCACGCAACACGCTTCCCGAAACGCATCCGCCAGCTCACGAGTCGCCGCAACATAGCACGCGTCCTCATTGTACTCGTAGCACTCTTCGTGCTTGTCGAAGACAGAGTAACCAATCAATGCAACCGAAATGTCTTCGCTCATCAAGCGCAGACTCCCTTCAACGCATCAAACGTCAAAACACGAAGCGGTTAAGTTCAACCATCGAAATATGCGGACAGGAGAGATACTGGCGTGCTCCCCCAAACGGTCTGGCGACTCCAGAAGTGACCTAATCAACTGTTCTGCCATGTCTCCCCTACATCCCGAGGAAACGTTCAAGAAACGCCACGAGTCCTTCCCCTAACGCAGCCCGAGCACTATGTCCCGAATCGGCTCCGAGGATCTATTGTCAACTACGAGCGACTCTAGCTACTCGAAGCTCTAGACAATTCGGCCAGAGGGTCCCTGTAGAGTGATTCTAGTGTTTCTCGTCGTTCTTCCGCCTGTGCGTCACGCCATTCCAAGTAACAGCGTCGCTCGGTATCCCAGAAGTATTCGTGTCGTGCCAAATTCGTCTCGTAGATAAGCGACGGAACATTGTGGAGAAACTCAAATTCCTGCAGATACCATTCTCTGTCGTTCTCGTCGAGCGACAACCGGAGAGCAGTCATGCCACGCTCCAGAAGAAATATGTAGGCATCTTTACGCGTCATTGTGCTAGTCCATGATTTCGACGATGAGCTTTGTGATTCCGTTTCTTAGTGCATTTTCAATACGAGTCACCCCATTCATAATCACCATGACTCCGTTCTTTCTAAACCGGACAAGTGCTGGCGTATATTTGTCGATGTCAAATGGCCCCTGCCTTTTAGCTTTGCTGCATCTGCGTAAGGTCGAGAGTTGGGGGTCTGAAGCCTTCGAATATCAACTTCTTGCAGCTTGCTGTAGAGCGACCAACCGCCCAACGCTCCCGCTGCTGTGGCTACCTGGGCTCCTGTCACCGTAACCGTCGTTGTTCCTGCGACAATTGTCCCAGCGCCCGACAGCACGATTGTGCCATCGGCGAGTACCGTTCCACCTGGAACCCAAGCCATGGTTGGCAACGTCAGCTCTGTTGTCGCAACCAAAGCGGCGGGCCCCCAAGCTACGGCAGCTGCTGCTCCGCCAGCCGCACCGGCCACACCCAGTGATGCGTAGAAGCCGGTCTCAAGATCGTCATCCATCTGTGACGGATTGGTCAGGTAGTGCCAGTACCCTGCCCAGAATCCGGGTTCATATTGAGACGACGCAGCGTCCATTGGCGGGTCATTGCCAGTCCCCCCAGAAGTTCCCGCCGTTGTTGACTCTACACCGGGCACCTGCATGTACACAACATAAATGGTGTCGTCGTAGTAGCCCAGATACTGCTGCGTCACAATGTGAACACGTGGGTCATTTGCCTCGGCCTCAGTTCCAGCCCCGTCATCATCATCATCATCATCATCATCACTACCATCGTCGGCCTCGGAGTAGTCGCGATAACGTTCTTTTGTGAGGTACGCCGCATGAACACCGTCAATCAGCCAGTGCTGTTCATCCACGGTCGAACTCGTGACATCGTAACTGCTGTCGTCTGTCAGCTCGACTCCCTCCGATCCGCCGAGTGTCACGCTGTATTCATGACTTGAAGACCCAACTGTACTGGATTCAAAGACTTCCCATTGTCCTGACTGGTCGGCGGGGCCCGAACTGTGCTGCAGATGGTGCCACACCGTGTGACTGACCGAGGTGTCGGTGTGGTTGCTGCTACTGCTGGTGGCGGTGAATTCATTCTGTTCGGTGCCGAGAGCCAAGGAAACGGAAGAGTCCGATTTTTCCGTCGAGTTGTCCGTATCGCTGTACTCCTCGTACCCGAAATCCTGTCCGGCCCCACCGTAGCGGGTTTTTGAAGAAAAACTTTCATCGGTCTTGCTTGATACAGAAGAGCTCATGTTGAAACTCACCTGTGTGCCTGGCACCCCGGAAACCAGATCCGATGCGGATGAATTGCCTGCACCAGCCCCTGCGGTATCACTACCCGCTGCCACATTTCCAGCATCCTCGGATCCTGTTACCGTCCCGGTATCATCGTCATCTGCCACCAACGCCTCTTGGTTGTCTGTCAGTGAGCGCTTAAAACCAGCCATTGATGTGCGGGTTAAAACCGGCCACTGAGGGGTTGGGTATGTTGATCAATTTCGGCACGCGAAGTGTCGGGGGAGGTCCGCATGTCGAACCAGCTGTCAATGGCGACTCAT
>JBDNHJ010000101.1:0-8887 GCA_041688835.1 Fuerstiella sp. | reverse complement strand
GGCCACAGCGGCATCCTGAAGTCGATGGCGTCACGGCAAGAGTTTTTGTCTGATCGCAGCCACCGAGTCCGCTTCGTCTATCTTCCTAAACACACGGCGTGGCTGAATCAGATTGAAATCGTTTTTGGCATCGTCAGTCGTTGCGTAATGCGTCGCGGAAATTTCAAATCGCTGGAGGACCTGAAACAACGGCTGCTCGATTTCATGGGCTACTTCAACACCACGTTCGCGAAACCATTCCAATGGAATTACACTGGCCGCCCCGGCCGCTCAGACACCATCAAACGGCCAAACACATGGAAGGAAAACTGGGCTGCTTCGCGGAAAACCAAGAAGACTTCCGCTCTGGTGGGCTAACAACTACGACTTGCGGCACTAGCGATGATGGACGCTACGCGGCGATCAACGGCCGTTTGGTGGTGACGACACCGACGGAAGGTCGCCGCATTCAGCAATTGTGGACAACGGAAGAATTCGGCGAAGACTTCGAACTGAAGCTCGAATTCCGAGCCACTCCAAACGCCGACAGTGGCGTGTTTATTCGGCAGCCGCAACTGCAGTGTCGAGACTTCTTGCTGGCGGGGCCGTACAAAGATCTGAAGCAATATCGTGTTGGTGGCTGGAACGAATTGATCGTCAGCGTCAAAGGCAATGTGGCAACAGCCACCTGTAATGGCGAACTGTTGACCGACGACATGGAAGTTCCAGATTCTGGTCCGATTGGATTAGAAGGAGACCGCGGACAAATCGAATATCGTCGCATTCGATTGAAAAAGAATTAGAGCAAACCGGCTACAGCACCGCATGGAGTCAGACTGCGTCTTTGTCGGCGTCGACACGGTCCCAGAAGGTCAACAGAAACAACACCATGACCGCCAGTGCGAACGCTGCGGGCATGTACCAGAACTTCGCGAAATCGACGGAGCCATCGGCCGTGGAGCACTCTTTAGTCCACCATCCGAATGCTTGAGCACCGATCCCTAGACCAAGGCCCTGAGTCAACATGACGATCAGCGACTGAGCTTGGCCGCGAACTGCGGGTGGAGCTTTTTTGTCTGTGTAGATCATGCCGGTGACGAAGAAGAAGTCGTAACAAATTCCATGCAGCAAGATCCCTAGAAAAACGGGCATCGTCATCATGGGACCAACTTGGCCAAACGCATAGCCCCACAGGCCATACCGAACCACCCACGCGAACATCCCAATCGCCAGCATTTTTTTAACGCCCAATCGAGCGAAGCACAGCGGCATGACCAGCATGAAAAAGATTTCGCTCATCTGACCGGTACTCATGGCACCCGTGGCTGAGCCAAACAGTGTCACTCCCATTTCAGAAACGAAGCCGTATCCCTTGGCGTAGTAACCAGCCAGTGGAATGCAGATTAGGAACGATGCGATCGCAAACACAAAAAACGCTTTGTCTTTCATCAAAGACCAAGCATCGACGCCAATAATCTTGCCAAAAGAAATCGGTTCTCCCTTTGCCGGAGGCGCGGTCTTCGGCAGCGTTAAGCAGTACAGACCCAAGACCGCTGACGAAATGGCGGCTGCATGAAAAATGTGCGGCGAGTTATCGGTGAAATTCAAGCCGCCAATGACCGCGTCATACGTCGCTTGTGCTGCTTCCGGAACGATACCATCATTCGCCTTAGTCGCGGAATCTAGAGCGGCGGTGGCATCTGCCAGCGGCTTGGCTTCTCCAGTAAACAGTCGGCAGGCCCACATCGCCCAGTTGCCTGCGATCCAACCGATTGTTCCTAACACGCGTACAACGGGAAACTCCTTTTCACCGTTGGCAAGATGTTTGAAAGACAAGCTGGCGGTCAGCCCAAGTGTGGGCATAAAGCAAATCATGTATCCCAGCAGACACAGGATCAAAGGATGAGTGAACTGTTCAGCCAGTGTGCCGGGAGCTCCAGCGCTGGCTAAAGACGGAACCACCCACAATAATCCCGCGCCGATCAAGCTGACGATCGCCAGCACCTTTTCGGTATTCATAAAGCGGTCGGCAATCAGCCCGAGTGTCAGCGGAGCCAGAATCGCAGCAATCGGAGCGACGGTATAAGCGGCGGCGTCAAAAGATCCACCGGCACCAAGTTCCGCCATCCCGCTGTCTTTGAGGAAACCGTACATCGCCACATACCAAGCCCCCCACGTAAAAAACTGCAGGAACATCATGATCGACAGTCGTGGCACGACGCCGGATTTTGTAGCGGTGAGTTCACCTAAGGAATCGGGAGCAGAGTGTGCCATGGGGATCGTCTTCAAGAGGTGCAGGTCGGCAGACAAAAAATGACGCAGAAGCTAATCATGTTGCCAAGCATTCGCCGCGACAACACGAATTTTTTCCGATGATGACAAGACATCCGTTGTCAGGCAACCCAAACGCCACCCACTGGCCAAGACACGATCAACTTCCCAGCACGACGGACCGTTTATTCCGACTCGCAGAGCGGGCCGCCAGCACAAAGTGCAGGCGGCAAAAAGTGTCCTCTGCAAGTCGGGTGAATCGAATACACTGCGCGTGTTTTGTTAGCACTGGCAACGCACGACGAGCACGGAAATGCTACATTGCGTCCGCTCAATCAGAAACGACCTGCCGACAAGCACGCCACTTCATTTCCTTTTCAAATCGCATTCCGGAAGATCAACATGAGTCGAATTTCTAGGCGACGATGGCTCGCGGACGCGTCCATGGCATCAGGTGCCCTGCTCACTTCTGTGACTTGGAGTCCTTCATCTGCGGCGGCGCCTCCGGTTTTGGGCGAGAGGCCAGAGTCGTTTACCGACTTGAACGTGATCAACCCGCGAGGACGCGTGCCGGTTTCGTTCATCATTGATGATTCAACCTGCTTGGTGAACTTGGCACATTATGCGATGCCGCAATTTGCTGCGGCCTGGCCAGAAAGAAAAGACTATCAGTTGGCATGGCAAAAATGGCCCCGAGAAATCCCTGACAGTTTTGTGCGGAAGTTTGGAGAGTGGTGTGCTGAACGCGACATTAAAGGCAAGTACAGCATCGTCCCTCAACCAGCTTGTGTCGGCTGGGTCGATCGAGAACTGCCGGGCTGGTCGCAGCGGCAACTGCAGGACAGTCTGGATCTGGTGCGAACACTGATGCTGCCAAACTGGGACATTCATCCAGAAATGGCAACTCACACCAGAGTCATCGATACAAAAACGGGGCGCCCGTATCCCGACATCGGGCCGCAGTGGATGGAAAACTGGCAATGGACAGATGGAAAGTCGGTCGATCAGCTCGCAGATTACCTGAGCTACTCGCTGTCGATTCTGAAGAACGCCGGTCTGCCGTGCGAAGGCGTAACAACGCCGGGCGGGTTCGCAGGCAAGGTGGTTCCGGAACTCGCACAAGCCACTTTCCAGTCGGTCAAGGACGTGTTTCAGGCGGAGATCCCGCACTACTTTAAATTCCTGTACACCGATGACCGCAGCGTTGTTCCTCAGGTGCAATACGCCAGCGATCTGAAGACCAACGATCCGCGCTGTGTGGTTTCTGTGGTCGGCTGCACGGGAGACTGGTTCGGCGGGTGGGACGGAGCGACTCCCGGTAGCCCGGATCAGTTTATCACAGAAAACCTAAAACAAGGGCGAATGGTCGACGTAATTGAACGCGGCGAGCCGGCCATCATGGTATGCCACTGGCCGGGAATCTATTACAACGGCACGGAACACGGATTCAATGTCTTCAAGACAGTCGTCGACCGTTTGCACCGACGGTTCGACCACCTGTATTGGATGAAGCTCAGTGAGATCGCTCGATACTGGGCGGCCAAGGAACTCACATCCATCCAAGGCAACCAAGGAATTTATTCTTTCACAGCACCTTACGCTTGCCCAGAGTTCACCGTCGAAATTCCGTTATCGACAGCGACAAAACTACAGATCAACAACAACACCGTGCTGGAACAGGTCAGCCATCGCACCAGTTTAAGATCTGGCACATACTTCCAATCGTCGACTGGAACCGTGGCCTGTTTCGATTTAGAAAAAGGAACATCACGGCTCAGCGCGCGGACACATTAAGTCACAGCCACGGACAAAAACAAAACTATCTCGCAGCTTCTCGAAACGAAAAGCCATCCAGACGCACCAACGGAATCGGTGCCGATCCGCCTCGGCCGCGAGGGACTGCGAACCCGTAGCCAATCACGCCTCCGGATGTGAGCTCCGCAACATACACGGCTCCGTTGGCCGGTTGAGTGCCCCCGCTAGCCCGCATCGTGACCGGGCCACCCACCAAAGAATACTTTGGTTCAGGCGTCGCCGGATTTAGCTGAAAATCAGCCGCCACGTTGTGTCGATAAATGTGCGAAAAGCCTCCAGTCTGGGCATTCAGCACGCTTCCACTGAGAACACCCGTCAAATGGTCCAGCACGAACACCGCTTCGGTGTCGAACGCAATAGTCGAGACCGGCACGGTGGTCATGGAAAACTTGTCGTTACTGTTCGCGGAAGTCGCTTGCAGGGGTTGCTGAGGTTTCAGCAGCATCATGCCAGCCCCGAGCGTGATGCCAAGAGCCAGAATGAGCCAAGGATTGCGTTGACGTGTGATCATGTTCAGCCTTACAGGGTTAGAGTAAACTCAATT
Source organism: Fuerstiella sp. (assembly GCA_041688835.1). Lineage (GTDB taxonomy): Bacteria > Planctomycetota > Planctomycetia > Planctomycetales > Planctomycetaceae > Fuerstiella. The sequence continues at coordinate 4,278 of JBDNHJ010000101.1, read as the reverse complement.
GACGTGGACACGCCAAAGACACGGCCGCGACGATGCAACTCAACAAATGGAGCCGCCGGGCTGCATCACCTAACGAGATTCCGTTTCCATATTCCAGCAGTTCTGAGGAAAGGATGCCGAAATTGTACGGAGAAGCCCTTGATTTCACCACAATCTGAATGATGATCTCGACCCGACACGCAAAAATCCTGCCCTGAACAGCCTCGCAAGGTGATCTAGGGATTCTGGGAAGCCAGCGGTATCTAGGTGTCCGGTTGAAGGCAATCGGGCGTTCTCCGCAAGAAATCGATCTTTTCACAGCAACAACTTCTGCAATGATAACCACCTCCGAACCTTGCGTTTGGCAATCCATTCGAGAAACCGCGCAGCAGCACATCGAGTGCGAACCGATGCTGGGCAGTTTTCTGTACGCCACGGTCTTGAACCACGAACACTTTGAGGATGCGGTCAGCTACCACTTGGCCGGCAAGCTGGATTTCGGCGCACTGCGCGGAATGCAGCTGCGAGACATCATTGATTCTGCGTTAAAGCACGATCCGCAGATCAGCGACGCCATCAAGACCGACATCGTCGCGGTTCGCGACCGTGATGCCGCCGTCGACTGCTGCCTTGTGCCATTGCTGTATATGAAGGGGATTCACGCACTCGCCACTTATCGAGTTTCCAATTGGCTGTGGCGCGAAGGCCGCCACCTGCTTGCCGTGCATTTGCAGAATTTAATGTCAGAAGGCTTTGCTGTCGACATTCACCCGGCCGCCACGATAGGCAAAGGAATTCTGATGGACCACGCCACGTCCATTGTCATTGGAGAAACGGCCGTGGTGGACGACAATGTTTCGATGCTACACGAAGTCACGCTAGGCGGCACCGGCAAGGAGACCGGCGATCGACATCCCAAAGTGCGGCGTGGAGTTCTGTTGGGCGCTGGGGCCAAGGTGTTAGGGAATGTCGAAATCGGCGAAGGCGCGAAAATTGGCGCTGGCAGCGTTGTGCTGACAGACGTTCCTCCACATTGCACGTTCGCCGGAGTGCCCGCCGTGCTGGTCGGCAAGCCTGAATCTGCGGAGCCTTCACTGGGAATGAATCACGGCATCAACATCTGAAATTAGCGTTGAGTGCTGAACTCCTGAGCCCAATAGTGATTGTAGTTCACATTACCAGTGTCGTTCTGCAGATAGGTATAGCCGACACCGATTTCGGTGTAGTCGGCGTTAAGAATATTAGCCAGATGCGAAGGGCTGTTCACCCAAGCCTGAACCACAGCTTCTGGAGTCGTTTGGCCGGCCGCGATGTTTTCACCGTAGAACCGATAATCATAGCCAGCGTCCTGTCCGCGATCCCACGGCATCGAACCATCAATGCTGTAGTGACTAAAGAAGTCCTGATTCGCCATGTCCGTGGAGTGTGTTTCAGCAGCCTGCTGCAACTGACCATTCACCGACAAATCAGACAACCCATTTTGGCGTCTGATATCGTTCGTTAACTCGACCACGCGCGACAGAAAGTCAACTTCAACCACGGGTGCTGCTGGTGCCGCAGAACGTGTCGCTGCCAAAAATTGCGGGGCAGTCTCCAGCTGCGGGGCGTCATCGGCCGCCGTCTCAACCGAAGGCGATTCCAACATCTCCATCGGGGCCGCCATAAAATCGCGAGAGGCTTGGCCTGCTGCAGCATCGGTGGAATTCAGATTCACCACACCATCATCGAAGATGATACGTTCGACCGATCGCAACATATTGACGGCAGTGTTACCGTTCAAATCGGCACCTCGCAACAGGAACGAACCATCGTTAAGAGTACTGACAGCATAATCCGCCTTCAAGCCTCCATACACCAAAACCGAATCCGTGCCGCTGCCGCCATCGATGCTATTATTCCCCAACGGTGCGTAGATCTCGTCGTCTCCTCCTCCGGCCGAAATCCAATTATCGCCACTATCCCCGTTAATCCACTCACCGGCATCTGTGCCTTCGATGGAACTGGCGGACATCAACGTCAAGGATTCGAGCGTCTCAATCGTTGCGATTTGGGATCTGACTGACTTCATGGTGACACTTCTGAGAAGGAAGAAGGGCTGAGAGGGATAGGAAGCCGACTACTGAACAAAACGACACGTAGCACAGCTCGCCCAGAAGCTACCCATTCACAGCAGGGACCGTCACGCGCGTTGGTTCAACAAAGACAACAACATTGGGATGACCGAATGGATAGCACCGGATGTGCCACGATGATGCCAAACGGCAACATTCGTCGCCCAGATTCCCCATAGAACGGTCACACGTCCCCGTTTTTCCGTTGGCGTGTCGACGGGCAGGAGTGCCTCTCCCATCGACGCCGAAAAATCCACATCCCAGCACGATTGACGGCAGCCGTTCGACACCGCTTCCTCGCGCGTTGCGAATGAGTCTCCGCTGTCTTTTAATCGTCGCCCGCTGCGACTAAAATCAAACGCAGTGCGAGTGTTTCCTCCCCGGTCCGTGTCACACGATTCTTCCTTCAGCGATTTACGAAAGCACGTTGCATGCCCAATGACGGTCCCCGTCGCTGGAAGTCCCATCGCGGCACATTCGCAGCCATCGTGCTGGTGCTCCTGATCCATACCGCAGTGCTGTTGAACGTGGCCTTCAATACCTGCGTGACTCACGATGAATATTGGCATATTCCCGCAGGCCTGTGGAGTGCGACTCACGGACAGTTTCACTACGACAACCTAAACCCACCACTACCGCGCGTGCTGTCCGCCATTCCGTTGATCATCGCCGGCGCACAAACGGGGGACGTTGCGGACGACGCCGATAAAGAAACGCGCGCTGACGAGTTTATGGCCGCGAACCACGATCGCTATTCACAGCTGGTGAGTCTGGCTCGACTGGCGACCATTGCGATCTCGCTGTTCACCGGCTGGTTACTGGCCAGCTGGGCGCTGGAATTATTCGGCCCCGGCGCTGCTGTCTTGAGCACTCTTTTGTGGTGCCTTGGCCCCAACGTTCTGGGCCACGCATCGTTGGTCACATCCGATGCGCCAGCGGCATGCGCCATTCTGCTGGTCATTCGCGCCGCATGGAAGTACGCCGCAGCACCATCCTGGCAGACCTCACTGTGGTTAGGGCTGTGGCTGGGCATCGCACAACTTGTGAAGTTCACCTGCATTCTGGTCGCGCCCTTGGCGATCGCAATCTGGTGGATTCATCGTTGCCGCAATCGCCAGCGTGTTACGCAATCCGTGCTGGTCACGGCGAAACAATGGGCCGTGTTGTTACTGCTGTCGTTGCTGATAGTGAATGCTGGGTTCCTGTTTCGCGGGACCGGTCGCCCGCTCGATCAATACCGGTTTCGGAGTCAGTCGATGCTGGCGCTGCAGATTCTGTGTCCGTGGAAGTCGATCCCCGTCCCGTTGCCAGCCGACTACATCGCAGGAGTGGATCATCAACGGGCGATCATGGAACAACCGCACCCTGTCTACCTGAACACGAACTGGTCCTTCGAAGGCTTCCGCAGCTACTATCTCTATTCGTTGTGGTACAAGACACCGCATGCCACGCAGCTGCTGATCGCGTTGGCGTTGCTGGCCGTGTGTTGGCCATGGCGCACAGATCGTAATTTGCGTCTGCAGCTGTCGATTTTATTGCCCGTGGTGCTGCTGACGCTAGTGGCCAGTGCGTCGCACATGCAGCTGGGTCACCGCTACCTGCTGCCCGTATTCCCGCTGCTGTTTCTGTTTGCCGGGCAGATCGCTTCGCTGGGCCGACGTCGTTTTCATGTTCCTCAAGTGGTCGCTGTGGCCGCGGCGCTGGGGCTGGCCGCGACGCTGTCATTCCATCCGCACTACCTGAGCTATTTCAATGAACTATCCGGAGGCCCGGAAACAGCCGATGCGCTGTTGTTGGATTCGAACCTAGACTGGGGACAGGATTTGTTTGAACTGCGAGACTATGTGAAGCACAACAACATTCAGGATCTGCGGTTGGCTTACTTCGGTATGGTGAATCCGGTTGACCTTGGCATTCCGTTTTCGCTACCGCACAATGATTCGCTGCGCCCTGGTTGGTATGCCATGAGCGTCAATTTTGTGCGCGGTGGGCCGCACACCATCCGACACCCAGACGGCAGGCACGACGCTGTGATGTTCAACACGTTCGGCTGGTTCCGGTTTATCGAAATTGAACCTGTGGCACGCATCGGATATTCGATTCGGATCTACAACCTGTCTGCGACCGACATTCAGCGCGCGAATGAAGTGGTGAAAATTATGCGACAGCAAAACGCGATGCAGTAACG
>JBDNHJ010000100.1:0-10131 GCA_041688835.1 Fuerstiella sp. | reverse complement strand
GTCACGAAACGCAAAGTGGTGAACTACATTCGTATCCACCAGCCGCGAGTTCCCAGTCAGCTGAGTGAGTGTGGTGGAGCGGGCACGGGCTGTGGCTGGTGCGTGCCGTTCCTGAAAAAATGCTTCGAGGCGGATGCCGCCGAAGCCGCTTCCGAAGCCGCGATCAGTGCCGAAGAATATGCCGCTCAGCGTGCGGCGTACATTGCTGCGGGAAAGAAACGCTGACAAACCACCCCGCCTGCCCGGTCGCGCGGTGTGTTGCCCGTTTCGACTATTTCTCGGCGGATGCCGCCGAGCTACGGATTCTTAGCAGCAAGGCGGCATTTTGGATGTCGCGGTCATTCCAGAGTGCTCGCTCGATGAGCTCTGCGGGGCGTTTTCCGGTGTTGGCGAAGGCTGCCAGAATTCGCACAAGTGAGCTGGACAGCTGAACGCGAATCTGAGTCTGTTGAGTCTGCGGTGACTGTTGCGACAGGGGATGATTCGGAAGACGGTCGAGATCCATTGCGGATGCGTCGGAACGAGCGGCTCCAACCATGTGTCGGACTCGGGTGACTAGCCGTTGTGATTCTGCCTTGTAGCGCGCTTTGTCGGCCGTGGTCAGCCCGCCGACAAGTTCCTGACACAGCCGCCGGTCACTCAGCAGAATCAATTCCTCGATGTACTGCCGAACCTTTTTTAGTTGCTGCAGATTGCGTTTTTGGGCTCGGCCGACATTCGTCGTGGCCACAGCATCCAGCGCCGGATTGCTGTTCAGCGGTGGCTGGCCCATGTCCGCTCGCAAGCGTTTTCGAATGGCTGGTGAGGTTGTGTTGACGGCTTGAATCATGGGGACACCTGGGCTTGTGGTGAAGATGCTGAGCAGAGAAGGCCAGCGCGAATGGCGTGTGCGCGACGCGCTGAGTTTGGGCAGGTGTTAGTGAGAGTGGTGGGAAAATTCCGTACTGTCTTCTAATTCGGCGGAATACGCCGATTCGCTGCAGCCGTCCCGATAAATCGATCCACTGCCTGCGGATAGGTTGTGGTTGGGAACGGATTCGTAGACTAGGCCTGACTGCCAAGGTGTGAGGCTTGGAGGGGATGGGAGGAGCGGTGTTTGACCGTTTCGGCTGTCCGCCCCCGAACCTGAAGATGTCAATCGGGGTCGCTTGCCTTAGTTCAGGCGTGAAAATACAAGACGTACCTATCTGTCCGCGACTTTTGTGACCTCGGTAAAAATTCATGGCTGAAGCAAACATTCAACTGAAAGACCAATTTGAGGCCCAAGCATTGTTTGGGCCTCAGGACGAGTACCTGCGGCGGGTGCGAAACCTGACGGGGACACAGATCGTGCTGCGAGGAACCACGGTCAATGTGTCGGGGGAATCTGAGCAAGTCGATCGGTGCGAAGATCTGCTGAGAGAATGGCGAACCATTCTGCGGGCCAATACAGAACTGCTAGAAAGCGATATTGTGAGAACACTCGACCCCGATCAACAGTCGCTGAATTCAGAAGCCGACACCGATCAAGGCAGCATCGTGTTTGCCGACAGCGGCAAAGACAATCTGACGCACGATGTTCGCATGGCTCGAGGCGGCAAGGATAAAGTCGCCGCCATTCGAGCTCGCACAGCAGGCCAGGCAACCTACATGGAAGCGATGGCGAAGCATCCCCTGGTGTTCTGCGACGGCCCGGCGGGTTGCGGTAAGACTTATCTGGCCGTCGCGCAAGCGCTGCAGGCTTTGCGCGAAGAAACGGTTCGCAAGATTGTGCTGGTGCGGCCCGCCGTCGAAGCTGGTGAGAAGCTGGGTTTTCTGCCGGGTGATATGTTCGCCAAGGTAAATCCGTTTGTGCGTCCGCTGCTGGACGCGATGAACGACATGCTGGATTTCGACCAAGTTCGCCGCCTGATGGCCAATGATGTCATCGAAATTGCACCGCTGGCATTTATGCGTGGGCGGACACTGAATGACACGTATATGATTCTCGACGAGGGTCAAAATACGACGACTACGCAAATGAAGATGTTTTTGACAAGAATGGGGATCAATTCTCGAATTGTGGTCACAGGCGATGCGACACAAAATGACCTGCCAAAAGGCACGAAAAGTGGACTTGTGGACGGAATTCAGCGTCTTTCGAATATCAAGGGGGTTGCCATTGTGCGGCTGACAGGACACGATATCGTCCGTCACAGATTGGTGAGAGAGATCGTTTCAGCGTATGAAACCACCGAAGGCTCAGGCAGCGATGCCGATTAGAGTCGTTGGTCTTAGTCCAACGGCGGTTCCAAGTGTCCGCCCCAAGACGACATACGCTGGAGACAGGGAGCAGTCGAAACGTAGTAGGCCAAAATCTCTGCATCACATCAGCGTGGCGGACGCAACTCCGTCAGTGCAGTCATTATGTCATTTTTCGGCACACGCCGCACCAGGCAGACTCGGGTCTTTCGTCCCTCTCCGTCCGTCTGGGAAAAAGTCACAACCGCTCTGCAGGATTACCGAATCCTGACACTGGTGCTGATCGCTTTGTTTGCGGTGCTGGTACTGCAGATCGCGGTGCAGTCGTGGCGATCGCCATTCGCCTATCGCGACGGGCAGGTTTCAATCGCCGGCGTGCAGTCTCGCACAGACTTCAGCATCAAGAACGTGCGCGCCACAGAACAGGCCAAGATTCGTGCTGAGCAGGACGCACGACTTGTGTTTGTGCAGAACAACGACTTCTGGACAGACTTCTATTCACGCTTTCGCAAAGAACTGACAGACGTCGCGAACGCCAGCGACCTTGCCAGTCTGCCTGCAGAAGTGGTGGATAGTTTCGGCCTCGCGACCGTGATCCCCGCTGACCAAGAAAAAGGGACCGCCCCCACCACCCGGTTTGAACTCGTCAAATCCGTGCTGGCAGAATCGGAAACGGCGATTGGTGTGCGTCTGGACCAAATGGAGCTGGAATTTTCTGCGTTGCTGTACAAGCCGCGTGAAACCGGAATTCTGGACAACGACGGTCGCGCCAAAATTGGTCTTCCGGCGGATCGACTGACGCTGCAACGACCGATTGAGATCCTTGATAGTTCGGGGGCAACGATTAGTTACAACCTTCTGGTGCGTGTCAGCTTGGAAGACCAGTTGCTGGAAACTGGCGGCATCGGGCAGGCGTGGCCGACGTCTCCCAACCTTGTCCAGATTCGCCCAGCGGTCGAGCATTGGCTGAAGCACCGTTTGAAGGGGCAGTTGACCTACGACGCTGCCACCACGGCCGTACGGATTCGCGAAGCCGCTGACGCCGTGGAAGATCAGTACGACGTGTATCCGAAAGGTCGCGTGTTGGTTGAAGCGGGGGCGCAGATTCATGACAAACAGCTGGAATTGTTGGTCGAAGAATACAAAGCTCACGACCTGACCGTTACCTCCCTGCAGCGAATCGGGCGCATTGGCGGTTCGATTCTGGTTGTTTCGTTAATGGTGCTGTTGTTCGGCGTCTATCTGCAGCGCACGGAACCTCAATTGTTGGAAGACGTCGGCCAACTGGTCGCGCTGATCTTTATCTGCGGACTGGCCGTGTTTTTAAGTTGCTGGCTGAGCCGTGATCCGTGGCGAGCGGAAGTTGTTCCGCTGCTGGCGGCGGTGATGATCGTGTCGGTTGTGCATAATCAGTTGCTGGCGGTGCTGACATCGTTTTGCTTGTCGCTGGTCATCACGATGTCCACCATTGGCACGGTCGGCCATTTTTCGGTGCTGATGGCATTGTCCTTTGCAGCCATCGTGCCGTTGCGACAAGTGTCCGCTCGATCCACAATCATCAAGATCGGATTCGGACTGGCGCTGGTCGCGTTTCTAACGGTCTGGGGCATCAGCCTGATCGCTTCGAACGACTTTGCGACAGCTTGGAGTGACCCGTCGCTGTTACTGTTGGGGCTGAAGTTTGCCATCTGGTCGTTGTTGTGCTGCTTTATTGTGGGCGGAATTCTGCCCTTTATCGAAACGGCGTTCGGTATTGTGACGGACATGAGTTTGCTTGAGCTCACAGATGTGTCTCATCCGTTACTGCAGGAACTGGCACGGCGTGCTCCCGGTACCTACAACCATTCGATGTCTGTCGCGTCCATTGGCGAAGCAGCGGCAGACGCGATCGGCGCAAACGGTTTGCTGCTGCGAGTCGGTGCGTATTTTCACGACATTGGTAAAGGCTTGAAGCCGGACTACTTTATCGAAAACATGGCGGCCGGACAGGTCAACCCTCACGACAACCTCGCGCCCGCCATGAGTGCGCTGATCATCATCGGTCACGTCAAAGACGGTTTGGAAATGGCAGAACAGCACAACCTGCCACGAAAACTGATCGACTTCATCGAACAGCACCACGGCACAACGCTGGTGGAATATTTTTATCGTCAGGCGACAAACCGCGCGGACGAAGATCATCGCACAGACGCGGATGAATCCACGTTTCGTTATCCGGGCCGCAAGCCCCAGACGAAAGAAACGGGCGTGATGATGTTGTCGGATGCGGTGGAAAGTGCAAGTCGAACGCTGACGGAACCGACGCCGAAGCGGATTCAATCGTTGGTGAACGAGATCACATTGAAGCGGATTTTGGACGGTCAGTTCGACGAAAGTGGCCTGACGATGACCGAGCTGCGTGTGATTCAGAAATCTTTGGTCAAGTCGCTACTGGCAGTCCACCACGGTCGCATAAAGTACCCGGACCAAAAACAAGCGTAGGAACGCCGGGACACAGTTTGTAGCACGGTGGTCTCCACCGTGAACTCAACGACCAAGGAACGTTGCATTGCAGGATTCAAATGACAGCGCTGAGTCGCAGCTGGATCCGGCTCGCTGGGTCGATGATTACGGCGACTACTTGTATCGCTATGCGTTTTCACGGTTGCGAGATAACGCTGGCGCTGAAGAAGTGGTTCAGGAAACTTTTTTGGCGGGCATTCGTTTTCAGGATCGCTTTACCGGACAAGGCGCGGAGCGTGCTTGGCTGTTGGGAATCCTGAAACGCAAGCTGATCGACTACGTCCGCCTGCGAAATCGCTATGACCGCGATGGTTCGTACGAAGACAGCAATGATCCTTCGGCGCAGTTGTTCGACAAAAATGGCAATTGGAAGGCGGGCGTGTTTTCGGCTGCTGCTGCTGCCCCCGCTGACACCGTGGAAGCTCAGGAGATCTGGGGCGTGGTCCAGGATTGCCTGCAGCATCTTCCCAAAGGCCAAGCTGACGTTTTTATCTTGAGCGTGATGGAAGAGATGGAAACCGAAGAAATCTGTAAAGAACTGGGGATCACGGCGTCCAATCTGTGGGTGAGGCTGCATCGGGCGCGTTTGGCGTTGGCCAAGTGCGTTGGTTCGAAATGGTTTGTCGATGGAGAGGTGCCGCAGAATGCTTAACGACATCAATAAGTCGGAGTTGATTTCGCGGTCGGTCTCCGGAATGCTGAATCTCGACCAACAAAAAGAAATCGAACTCGCGGTGTTAGGCTGCAAAGAGTCGAAGGCGTTTGCCGCCCTTTCGCGGCTGATTCAGGATTCGCTGTGCGATGTGGCCGAAAAATCTCTGGCTGGCGATTCGTCGATTGCGCCGGGGCTGTCGCATGCCGCCAAGCTGAAAATCAAGCAGACTCTGCACAGCGAAAGTGTGAAGCTGCAGGTGGAGGGACTGTCTGCGACCGTGGCTGCGGGGTCCGATTCTACGTTCGATCAAAGGCCGCCTGGGCAATTGCCGCTGGTGGCGGCTGGTGAAGAATTAGAGCAACGAACAACGAAGACTCGCTTTTCGTTGCTGAAGGAAATTGGTCGAGGCGGTTTGGGCACCGTCTGGCTGGCGCGCGACGAAATGCTGCGGCGGAAGGTGGCTGTTAAGGAAATGAATCCCGAAGCCGCCGAATTTCCGCGAGCGTGGGAGCGCTTTCAACGAGAAGCGGAGATCACCGGGCAGTTGGAACATCCGAATGTTGTTCCACTGTACGAATTCGGTATCGACAGCGTGACCGGGCAACCCTTTTACGCCATGCGATTCGTCGGCAAGCGCACACTGGTGGACGCGATCGAAGAATATCACGATCGTCGCGCGGCGGGCGAAGATGTGACGATGGATTTGCATCGCCTGCTGACCGCGTTTTCAGGAGTCTGCCAAGCAATTGCATACGCGCATTCCAGAAACGTGATTCATCGCGATCTGAAACCTGAAAACGTGGCCCTAGACAATTTCGGTCAGGTGATTGTGCTGGATTGGGGCTTGGCCAAAATCGCCGACGATCACGAAGCCACAGGTGGCGTGTCGGGCATCAGTTCACTCACCGATAGTTGCATCAATCAGACCATGGCCGGCGAAATCATCGGCACGCCATTGTATATGGCTCCGGAACAGGCGGCCGGCAATCTGGACAAAGTTGACCAACGCACGGACATCTATGGCCTCGGAGCCATCCTGTTCGCGATGCTGACTGGCCACGCACCGCATCAGAACAGCGTTTCCGGCGGCAGTAAAGTATCGCTGCCTGCATTGCTGAAAGTCGTCGCCAACGGGCCATCGCCTCGCCCTCGTGATTACGATGTGCCGATCCCCGCTGACCTCGAAGCCATCTGCATCAAGGCCATGCAGTACAAGCCTCATTCACGCTACCAAACCGTCCTAGAAATGTCCGACGCCATGCAGCGCTGGATTGCGGGCCGCAGCGAACGCCGTCAGCAATACGCGAACGCGCGCAGTGAATGCCGTGAGCTGCGATCCACGATGTTGTCCTCCGTCCGCGATCTGGAACGCAACGTCCGATTTATGTCCTGCCTGCCTCCGATTCAAGGCATCGTCGACGCCGAACATCAGCGCGGTTCAGACACACTGGCCAAATGGCGTGAGCGACTGGCTGTGATCTATAGCGGACTGTTAAGAACCAACTGCGATTTCAACTCTGTGTCGTTCGCACAGGCCGGGGATGGAAAATATCAGGAACTCATTCGCATCGAACGGCAAGCGTCGGACGTCTTTAATGTTCGCAGTATTCCGGCCAGCCGGCTCGCATCCGGCCCGCTAACCACGTGCATGCAAAATGCACTCGACGGAAAACCAGACGAAGTTTACGTTGCGTTGTCCAGCGAATGTCCGACTCCCGGACAGACCGCGTCATCGTCATCCAATCGGCTCGCCGCCGGCGTCCCGGTGTTCGACAATGTGACAGAAGAACTGTTTGGTTTCGTGCTGATCGAAGCCAGTCTCGACCGGCTGATTGAATCGCAAATTCGCGATCGATTTCGCACCCGCGGACGACTGTTCGTTTTGGACAACGACTGCCAGATCTTGCTGCAAATGGATCGCAACGGTAGTCGCATCCGCAGCGACGACGGCCAGTCGATGACTTCCATTTCGTCTCACTGGAACAGTGTGCTGCCGGTACTAAAAAGTGACGGGGAATTTCTGGACGAACAGGATCACGCGATGTACGCCACCCGGATCGATCTGGTTCTAGGACGCTACTCACTGGGCCTCGCATTGTGCCTCGCTGAGCACTCGCAGTAGAAGCTGTGATCGCCTGTAGGCGACAGTGGCACCTGAAGAATGTGGCCACTGAAGTCGACAGTTGTCACCTAGATTTGACACTGGCAGCCGAACGTGTACGGCCCGGCCAGTCGCATCGGCCCGCGAAACCGCAGCCGTTTGCACGCTCAGACGCACGCTTTGCTGAGGAAGCAAAGAATTTTGCGTTCCGCTGCATGTTTGGCCCGACGATTGCATTCAGCAGTATTCAATGACAACGGATGGAATCGGTCGTCGGTAACAACACATCCTTTTTCTTGAGGAGTGCAATCATGTCAATCGGTACCACCAAATCGCGGTTTCAGTCGACTCCTCGGAAAACGATACGCAAAGGTCCGATCGCTTCGGCACCGACGCGATACGTTGCCAGCCGTTTTCGACTGCGGGGTCGCCGTCGACCGTTGGTCAATTTCACGGAGGCTGACAATGATCGGGAGATGGCGTTCGTGGCTCGTTCTGCGATCGTGATGGCCGCGTTGGGAATGCTGCCGTTGATTGTATTCTTGGCCTTCTACTACCTCAATGTTTAGTGGTCTGTCAGCTTTAAGAAGTGGGGTTCCGTTTTTGTAGCTCGGCGGTCTCCTCCAAAAACTCACGGTGGAGACCACCGAGCTACATTTTACCAACCCGCAAACTCAGCTTTGACGGACCACTCGTCATTCTTGTTCACTGAATCCTGTGAGGAAACCTCAACATGACTCGCGGCAGAAAAATCATCATCACCAAAGAAGATTATCACCAGTTGCAAGCTGTGTTGAACAGCGACCACGCGGCAGTGCTCAGCGACCAGCCGTACCTGCGGGCGCTGCGTGGAGAACTTCACAAAGCCAAAGTCGTGGAATCCGGCGAAGTACCGTCTGATGTCGTCACCATGAATTCGACCATTCGGCTGCGGCACATGACGGACCGCGAGGAGGATGTGTACACGCTGGTTTATCCGAGAGACGCTGACATCGCTGGCGGCAAGTTGTCCATCTTGGCTCCGATCGGAACGGCCATCTTGGGTTACCGAGTTGGTGATTCCATTTCTTGGGAGGTTCCCAGCGGAACCATCCGCGTGCGTATCGAAGAGCTGTTGTTTCAGCCGAAACACGAAGCCCTGCTCGTGTGACAAACGGTACGCAAAATCTTCTCTTTCAATTCATCAAATCGATGATTCTAGCGAAGCCGGTCATGCCGTGGGCGGCTCGCAAATTTGCAGAAGTTCGTCGCGCAGCGTTTCGCAGAGTGTGACTTCTAGCCGCGTCAGCACTTCGGCGACCAGCGCACCGTCCAGCACACGATGATCGTAGGCCAAGGTGACTTTGAGCTGGTTAGCTTGGTCCAGCGGGCCGTATGTCAGGCAACCAGTGTGGATGGATGGCGGCACCTGAATTTCCACGCCACGTCCGGCCAGCGTCGACAAAAAAAACGTGCCGATTCGCTGCGCGCGTTTGCGATGGGCGACGTGAATGTTCCAGCCCCAAATCAGCCGGCGGAAGATTGTCGGTAGCCGAGCCAGTTTTTGTTCGCGGCCGAACAATTCACGTGGAGATCCGGTGGTAAATCGGTCCACCAAGGCTTGGATTTCCGTTAAGCTCAAAGAATCTGGTGCGGGAACTCTGCCCCAAAACAACCAACGTTCGCCCTTAACTTCGCGGTGCACGGTTAACACACCGACACTGTCCACGTGTTGAAACAGATGTGCCCAAGGCCAACGATGCCAAGTCTGTCGTAGTTCGGGGATATCTCTGGCGACGACAGCGTAGGCTTTCAGAAAGATCGCCGGCCACGAAATTCGGACGCCCGCTGACGTGCGAGCTTCCGCGAGCGGCGTAAGATTGCAGCGACGATCATGTCCGCACAGCGGGACCGACCTGTTGAACCACAATAAGTCCCAACTCAGTCGGCGGCTGTAAGGTATCCGGAATGCGGTGCCATCTCTCGGATCGTGCATAAGATCAGTGGTCCCCATCAGCTGGCAGTGGAAAACGTGGTTTCAGAATTCAACGTGGCACCAAATCGCGCCGCGCCATAGGGCAGCTTAACGAATTGATCACGTGATCGGAATATCACACGCTGTCCGTCTGCGGCTCGGCAACGCGAGGGACGATCGCCTCACCCATTTCGGTGGTCGGTTGTGGCCGTGGTTCACGCCTGAGCTTGATTCCGCTAGTGCCAGAAACCTTAAGTTCCGTCCGTTTTTTTGATTATTCCCAAGAGATGTCGAACGGGCCAGAGTTGCCGCCACGTTTTTGGTGCTTCGACGGATTCCTTTTCGGTCGGTCTGCCGGTGTAGGTCCAGTTCATGGGCTTGGCGATCGACTGGTTGAAGTCAGCGACGAATCGTTCGAGTTTGGAAATCAAATTCTCTTTGGATGTGAAGCTGCCGCCACGCATCACCCGACGATTGATCATTCCGAAGACGGCCTCAATTTGATTGAGACATGAACTATGCTTGGGGATGTAACCGATGCGGACTTGATGGGAAAGGTCCGAAAGAAATGCGCGTCGACTGGCCATGTTTTTGAGGATGCCATATTTCCCGACTTGGCCAAGTTGATCGCTGCTGATGCCCAGATGTTTGGCAATCATCCGTACCAGTGGCTCGCCACAATGCGTGTTGAGATTGTCG
>JBDNHJ010000099.1:0-3628 GCA_041688835.1 Fuerstiella sp. | reverse complement strand
TGCTGCCACTCAATCCGCTCACGCCAAACCTGCTCCCGCTCGCTCATATCTCACCTCGCCAGAAAAAATCCACAGACCGGAATTACACCGGACGCAAGACTATCGACACTGGCAAGAATGGTTTCCCCGGACGCTTACACTGAAAACTCAAACGGATCGATCCGGCTAGGATTCGGAAATGGTCTGTCAGCTGCGGATACTTGAACTGACAATTGAGTTTGAAGCAGAGCGTGTGTTCCCAGCCCTACGAGCTACTCATCTAAAAACCGTAGACCTCTTTTCGACGCTTGAAAGCCTTCGGGCTTCCTTCCAGAATCGTACAGACGATGTCTTTCGTCTCGTTCGTATCAATGGAGCCGCGATCACGGATAACCGAAAACTCGCTGGCACCACGTAGGGGGATGATAAGTTCCGCATCCCCGAGGACAGCGATGTTTGCGTTGTGCGTCACGATGATCACCTGACGATGTTCTTTGATGCTCCGTAGCGAACGCACGAGAGTCTTGTAGATGAATTCGCTGTCAAGATTGTCCTCCGGCTGGTCTATGATGAGCGGGGTCTTGCTTTTCGAGAAAAGCAGAATCGAAAGGAGGATGGACTGCTGCTGTCCGAGCGACAGCAGAGCGAAGTCTTTCGGTTGGTAGATCTTTCTTCCATTCGCACCGGTTACTACTTTCGTCACTCTTATCTCGGGGCGATCCTGAAAAGGGCATCGGGCAATAGCGCACTTTGCCTTCCACTGGCCAAGAGCTTCCAAAATCTCTCTGGCATCTTGGGAGGAAAATACCTTGTTTCCAGTGGAATCGGTGATCGCCTCGATCGGACGTTGGTCCTTGCGCTCAATCAAATCGAGCATCGCTAATGGCGATATACTCATGGCAATCAGATGGGCTTTCGGAACTTGCGACGTTCGCCAACCCATCAGTGATTTCACGATGTCTTCCAATTCAGGGGAATAAACGCCTTGGTGGAATTTGATATTAACGCTGTAATCCACGACCGTTGCGTCGAGGTTCTTGTTCATTTGCGTCGCAAATGCCTGTCGCCTCATGAACAGCTTGCTCTTTAGTTCACGCCGCTTCGAAAGTAGCTCACGCCGAGCCTTAACGGCCTCGGCTTTCTTCGGAAGACTCTTTTTTAGTTCCTCCAGTTTCGCCGCGAAGTCCGTCGATTCTTTCGTGACTTTGCGAATGAAGGCCATGTCCAGCTTTATGTTCTGCTTCTCCAAGTCGCGCCGCAGATCTTCGATTTTTGCCTGAGTCTGCTGTTCCTTAACCGCCCACTGTTTCAATTGCTCAATGATTCTCTTTGTCGATTCGCCGATCTTCTCCTTCAATTGAACCACGATACCATCCACATCGCTCGCCAGTTCTGTTACCAAGGTTTTGACCTGATCGAATTCAGCCTTGCCAACCGCCAACGTATTCTCATCAAGCCCCTGAAAGACATTTTTTAGTTCCTCGCTGTTGACGCAATCCTTGATCGAGGTGAGCAGCGTTTGGAGTTTAGTCTTGAGATTATCTCTGAATCTCCGCTCGTTTGCGAGCTTCAGTTCCAGCGAAACGAGCTCGCCGGCCTTCTGCGATTTTAGAATCGCCACTTGCGAATCGGCCACGTTCTTCGCTTTTCCATGTCCGTGATTCGGCTGACTTCCATTTCTAGCCGCTCAATCTCGGTCTGGTTATTCAGCAACCCTTCCCTTATTTGTTCGTCTTCGGACTCAAACCGTGCAAGGTCTAAAAAACCGTTCAGAAATGACAAGATCACACCCGGATCTTCCCCGCACTTCTTTATCGTCTTAGCCGTTTCGCCCTGACCGTAACTTTCAATCAAGATTTGTGTCGGGCCGAGAGGATCGTCATTTATCACATCATTGAGCTTGGTTCGCCTCAGGACGTGCTGTTGACCGACTTCATCGACATAGATCAATGAGATCGCGTCCGGCCAGACATCCGAATCCACGACGGTACTTTCAATCATGTTTCCCGATACAACACGCAACGATTCCAGCATGGTCGATTTCCCGGCTCCACGACCGCCGATGATGCAGGTCAGATTCCGGCTAAAGTGGACGATCTGATCTTTCAAAAAGCCGCCTTCCAGCTTCATTCCAAGGAAGTATGGCACCGTCAACGGGATCAAATCTTCCAAACGGACCCTTGCAGCGCAGTCCGTCAGAGCGATCCGCAGGGAGTCAAATGAGAGAGACTCCATTTTGAACCGTGTGAGTCGCTTGTCACCCTTTGCGTTCCTCCCCAAGGCGCCGAGGGAGTGCGCGTCGGACGACATGACCTTCGCGATTTCGATGTGTTCTTCATGTCCGAGGTGTTGGCACCGTACCTTGGCGCAGTTTCGGCGGTCGTTGTTTACGTCTGTGTGACCAAACCAATCACCGTTTCCTGAATGGGCAACCTCCAAGCCGAGCAGATTCTTGCAGTTCAGAACTTCTTGTTTGAACGTGTCGTACTTCGGGCTTGCTTTTTCGATTCCTGCATCAGTATCAATGTGGGCACAGATTCCAAATCCGTCAAACTCATCCGCGTATTTGAGGCATTGTGCCATGGTGTCGTGGCACGCCTTCTTGTCTCCAGAGACTTTCAGCTTTCCGTAAAATCCTTCGAGCTTTTCTGGTGTCGGACAGTAGACCAGCAGATGCCCCTGAGATGTTGAAAGCTCAACTCCCGGCACCACGAGAATCGGTTTGCCAGAGGCATGCTGCACGGCCCGCCGCACGTTGCCGATGGAGTTATGATCCGTGACAGCAACGACCTGAAGATTCTCGGAAATTGCCATATCGACGATTCCTTCGGGCGTCATGCCTTTGTCTAACACATCATAGGATCCGACGTCTCCAAACGAGTGAATATGCAGATCGGCACGCCTGAAAATCGCTCCGTTCGTTTGACTCAAGATTTCGTTCTGCATCTTAATTCCTCCAGAGGAAGCGGACTATTCACCAAGTGCTCAGGCGAATCCATATCGCGTGAGTATACACTCAATTGCTTCAATGGCGATCGTCTGCTTCGTGTGCGGCTTTCCTTCCTTCTTGAGGCGATAAACAAGATCGTCGAGAAGCTCTGACATTTCCTGTGGAATTCTTGTGTTGAACAGTGCGGTCGGTCTTCCCCACTCTTTACGTATAGCTGCGACGCGTTCTTTCGAAGCTGCAAATTTTTCAGATCTCTCAGTTTTGATCCGAGTTTTACGTTCCTGCTTTGCTTCAGCAGTTTCAGAATCGTCAGTAACGGCAACTGGTAATTCCACAACTGGCACTGGTTCTGATTTCAATTCGACTTTCGATTCGACGGCGACGGGCGACACTGATTCTTTCTGAGTCCCCTGCTTGATGAATTCGAAAACTGCATCGTCTGCTGATTTTGAGATGGATTGAAAATCCTGTGCGAAAACATTTGATCGTTTAGCCATTTGCAACCTTTTTGTTTACCGGCAAAAATCCGTCGAGTAACTCGAGAATGCAAAAAGGGGACATTGTACTTTAACTGTGTTGCGAGCCTTGTTATCGTGATTGAATGCCACGCACAGCCCGAGCATCGCAAGGCGGTTTTGTTTAGCACGTTCTTAATCGCGGTAACGGTCGCAATGATGTTTTTCACAAGCCGGATGACTT
>JBDNHJ010000098.1:0-7471 GCA_041688835.1 Fuerstiella sp. | reverse complement strand
GATCGCGAACCTGCTGACCCGATTTCCATTTTGGCTGTGTCGGGCGGCGAAAGAGTAACGGACAACCTAGAAGTTTTTCCAAAGATTCAAACCTCCGGGGACGGAAGCTTCCATCTTCGGTTCTTCCTTCACGGTTTGCGACACCTTGGTCAGACGTCAATTGAGCGTGCTCTGAAGCTGGTCGAGCAAGAGCCCCTGCGAGTCTCCGTGGAACTCAACAATCCGGTCACTCGGCTAGCAGTCACTCTGATGACGGACGATTATCAGATGATCGGATGGACGCCCCGCTACCTTGTCGCTGACTTAATTCAGTGTGTTCCCCGTGCACCAGAGTTGACCGCTAAAGTTGCACGCGTCAATTCTGACTCGGCCCCGCTGAATCAAAGGATTCTGATTGAACTAACGGGCAAGGCACCAGAAGGTATTGAGTTAATGTCGACTCCCGATTTTCAGTTGCTCAACAGCTGATCGATTCCTAGAACTGCTGTCACAGCCATATGTCGATGAAATCAACACACTCGAATAACCTGTCGATTTTCACCATTTAAATCGAAATGTTTCGCAAACGTGTCGATTGCGTGTCCATGAAACACGGTTCCGCCTTGTGCGATCTTTACACGGGCGTCGAGCCCAATTGTGGATGGGCAAAAAAAATCCAGCCTCAGTTTTCACTGAAGCTGGATCCTTGATAAGTGGGCGCTGAGGGACTCGAACCCCCGACCCCCTCGGTGTAAACGAGGTGCTCTAGCCAACTGAGCTAAGCGCCCGGCGTTCCATCGTGAGATGGATTGCTTTCCAGACGCGGAGTATGCCAATGTGGTTCGCCGGTTTCAAGACTTCCGCACACTCTTCCGCTCAATTTCGTTGGGTATCGGCCATTCTGATCACAAAGTTCAACGAAAATCGGGTTTGCGGCCTGCCCCAAGCACGCCTTTCTGTGCTGATGGCGGACTTACGTCCGGCTGAACGGCGAAATACGCTGGAGACGCGGAATTGGAAAACTGACGAATCCGAGCGGTAGATTGGTGGCCCGGCGTCCGAGTTTCCACGGCTGGTCTCGCTTTGCACCGCACAACGCCGACGTGATGCCCGGCTGTGCGACCGTCCACGCAATCACCAACGTCCAGAGTTGTCATGCCCGTGATTGGCCAGCAGCCCATGGCGACCGCAGAAATCTGAATGTCTGATTGGCCGAGCTGTCGCAGGTTCATCGTTTCGGCGTGTTTCTAGGGTTAAAATGTCGAGATCATCAGTGCCAAGCGGCGGGGCTTTCACGCTTAGTCGACATCTGACAAACTCCGGATCGACTTCCAATCCAGCTCAAACATAGCAAGATATTTTCTCAGGCGATCGGAATCGTTCGTTGATGCTCGGGCTGCACGCGATACTGCAAACAGCCGACGCCCCGCTGCTGCCAACGATTTTTCTTGGCCGCAAATCATCAGCACTGTGGCCAACTGAGCGCGGTCGAATAAGTCGATTTCTTGAACCTGCTGATCGGTCAAAACTCTTCGCAGCGTGGCAGCTGTTGAATCAACGTTGCCATTCTGCCAAGACGCGGACAGGCGTTCGATTTCTTCCTGAACTTCTGTGATTCCGATCCGTCCACTGGCCGACAAAGTGGCCATGCGCGTGACGGCGGCGCTGAGGTCGCGGAAGTTGGCGGCCCACGAAGCAGACGGCGAAACGGCCCGCTGCAAAAAGCGACTCCGCGCTTCGCGATTGATGCTGATCTTGCGACCGGTTTGCTGGCCCAGATGCTCCAGTTCGTAATCCAAATTCGGTTCGATATCTTCGTTTCGCTCAGCCAATCCGGGCAGCTGAAATGCCCACAAGTTGATTCTCGCCAACAAATCTTCCCGAAACTTCCCTTCGGCAACCCGCTGCCGTAAGTCTCGATTCGATCCCGCGATCAATTGAAAGTCGGCGGATACTTCGCGGTCGCTGCCCACTGGCAAGAAGCGTTTTTCTTCAATAGCACGCAACAGCATGGCTTGTTCGTCGAGCCCCAGTTCGCCAATTTCATCAAGAAACAACAGTCCGCCGTCGGCAGACTTCAGCAAGCCCGCTCGAGCGACCGCAGCGCCGGTGAAGGCTCCTTGGGTATGACCAAACAACGCTGACATCGATTGATCACCGCGCAGCGTGGCGCAGTTGACTTCGATAAATTCGCCCGCGATCTGCTGACGGCGGCGTTTGAGTTCGTATACCTTGCGAGCCAGCCGCGTCTTGCCGGCTCCCGTGGGCCCGGTCAACAAAATCGGTGCCGTGCTGGCAATGGGCACGCGCCCAATTCGTTCGATCATTTCGTTGAACGCATGGTTGCGAGTTTCGATGCCGGACTTCAGAAACTGCTGCCCTTCCTGCTGTTCCACCGCGAACCGTTCCGCCAACGCGTCGTAGCGTGATAGGTCTAAATCGATCAGCGTAAATCGACCGGGCTCAGTCCCATACGCTTTTCGTTCTGGAGGACTCGTCTGCAGCAGCACGCCGGGCAAGTGCCGAGACTCCGTTAACAGAAACAGACAAATCTGCTGCACATGAGAACCGGTGGTGATATGAATGAAGTAGTCGTTGATGACGCCGAACGCAGGCCTCAGTCACGCCAAAAAGGCTGGAAAACAACAGGTTCTCGATCCTAGACACCATCAACCCGTCTTATCTAACAATATCTCTTGGTATCTAAATGTATATGTTTTTTCCCGCCATCGCAACAGTGAACAGGAACCTGAAGTCGCCATAAACTGTTTTGCTGAAGAGGCTTGTGGGAAACGGAGCGATACTTCGGGCCGTTTGGCACGCTTGATACGTTAGGTACCCTGCGTCAAACAGTCATGTGAACATTCCTGCTCAGGGCGTTGGCTTCGTCTGTTACAACTCGAAACGCTGCAACAAAAACATCTCACAAGGAAACAGGCCCGATGGCTTTCGAAATCATTCCCACTGGCGAAGCGACGGCGATCCTGCCGACCACCAATTCCGCGACTGCTCCGATCACCGTAATTGGAACCGCAGCGATTCGGGACACGTTCGACGAGATGTGTTTGCAGCAGGTGGTGAATTCACGAATGGCTCCGGGTGTCACAGACCTTGTCCTGAACCCGGACGCTCACTGCGGATACGGCGCGCCCGTAGGGTGTGTGATGGCTTCCCCCACTCACATTTATCCCGGTCCTGTTGGCGTCGATATCAAGTGTTCGATGAGCCTGTTGCAACTGGACCTTCCAGAAGATCAAATCGTCGACCGCCCCACGCGTCGCGCGATCATCAATGCCATCTGCGAACGAACGCCCACCGGGCCTGGTCGAGGACAGCGGCATGCCGCGAAGTCGCGCTACGTGGGTGAAGGCTTGGGTCGACAATTGCTGGTGGAAGGTGCTTCGAAAGACGTCTGCAATCAACTGGGAATTCCAGCAGACTGGATACTGCGCTGTGAAGATTCGTTTCATGTCGGCCACGACGAAACACCCGGATCACTGGCGGAACGTCTGGAAGTGCATCGCAGCGATTCGGAATTCAACGAGCGCTTCAGTGACAAAATGCAGCAGCTTGGTTCCTACGGTGGCGGAAACCACTTCGGTGAATGTGAGATCGTACATGTCGCAGACAACGATCGCGCACGGCGGGTTTCGGAACGCTTTGGACTGAAGGACGGACACGTTGCGTTTTTGTCTCATTGCGGATCGCGAGGCATCGGGCACAATCTTGCGGCCGGTCAGTTTAAGGCTCTGCAACGTCATTTTGAAAAGTGGAACATTCCCTTGCCGGGACAGGATCGTCAACTGGTGTACGCTCCGCTGGGAACTCCAGAAGCGGATCGTTACATCGACGACATGTCTTTGGGAGCCAACTTTGCCACGGTCAATCACCTGTTGATCAACGCGCTGGTGCTGGAAGCGTTTCAGGAAATCATTCCCGGCGTGAAGGGGCGGCTGGTGTATTCCATCAGTCATAATATCGCTCGCAAGGAAGTCGTAAACAATCAGCTCAGCTGGGTCCACCGCAAAGGCGCCACGCGTGCGTTTCCGGCGGGGCATCATGAATTGAAAGGCACGATTTATGAGAACACGGGGCATCCGATTTTGCTGCCCGGTAATCCTCAAGCGGGTTCAGCTGTGATGGTGGCGGACGAAGGTGCGGCGATCAGTTGCTACAGCGTCAACCACGGTGCTGGTCGAGCTTTGGGGCGCAAACGAGCGATCCGGGAACTCGATCAGGCGACAGTGGATCAGTCGTTCGAAGATGCGGACATCTTGAGCAACTGTCGTCGTTATCCGAAGGATGAAGCGCCAGCGGCGTACAAGGATTTCGATGAAGTTCTGCGGTCAGTGAAGTCCGCCGGACTGGCGTCAGAAGTGGCGCGTTTGAAAGCTCGGTTTGTGATCAAGGACGGTGACAAAGCGGATGATTAAAAATCGTGCGATGCCACGTAGAACGGGCACTCTTGCCCATTCTTGCCGTGGCAGGAGTGCCTTTTCTGACAACACTTAACTGAGATAACCGAAATGCAACTTCCATGCCGTGACGGGAGTTGCAAAGGCCCGCAAACGTAGAGCGATCGGGTGGCTCGACTGGTTGTTGAGCGACCGCGATGACCGATGAGAGTGCAATATGAACGCTGGTGGCCGCCGAAAGCCCTGTTAAACCGTTTTGGCATACATCGTGCAGTTCTCTGTGGCCGAGGCTGAAACATATCGGCCAACTCGACAGCTAGAACCAAACAAACAAATCCAGACTGCGACAAAGGAGAACTCCAATGAACCTGCTCACACGACGCAACTATCAGATGGCTCGACATCCAAAACCAAAGCCCGATGTGCCGCGGCCCGGCATACCTCAGCCAGGCGACATTCCCGGAACACCACGCCCCGGCGATCCGAAACCAACTCCGCCGAGACCTGATTCACCTGGACCCGTCAGGCCAAAGGTATGAGCCAGACGATGCTGCCAAAGGCGTTTCGTTTAGACGCTGTGGCAGATCACAAAATTCGCTGAACCCCGACAGCGATAAATCGAACGTAGAAGACGAATGGAGAAGCACGATGAGCGATTCAAACGAACCGATTGAGATCCACACAGACAAACGCCGACCGTCGCTGAAAGGACCACTCATCGGGCTGGGTCTGTTGGTCGTGATTGGACTAGGCATCGTGGCGGCCACGCTCAGTTTGACATCGCCGGCCGAGGTCGAGAATCTTTCGTCATCCGGCGATGCCGCAGATATCGACATGCAAGCAGACGTTTCGCAATCGGAAGCTCTAAGGATTCATGCTCTGTTGGAGGACGAAGTGTGGGCCGATCCGCCATATTCGCAGGAAGTGTCTGGTCATGTCGTTGACGCTTCTCAGTACACCATTGCCATCGAACGTGATGCTGAGGTTCACGAGTGGCCGCTTGCGGGTGACGTGAAGATATGGAAATCAGGAGTGCTGATCGCCGCAGAGCATTTGAATTCTGGTGACGACATTACGATTCATCTCCAGCAGCTCGGAAGTCGGCAGGATGGATGGATGAATGCAATTGTCAAGGTTAACGTCGACGCAGCATCCGCTCGTCCGATTGCTGTGACCGACGAAAGAAAATTTGTCGGTGAAGTCGTCAATGTCGGAGGCATTTCCATTACTCTCCGCAACAGATATACCGACGAAGGAGCATTTCCGGTCAAGACCACGGCACTCGTGACTCGTGACGGGGAAACGGGCGGCTTATCGATTGTGAAAGTCGGTGATCAGGTCGCGTTGTTTGGGCGTCGAGTTGGTAGTCGATCGGATGGTTGGACGACTGTGATCCACCGGATTACGGTGACGGAATTTTCTGACGAGTAGAACATGTCTTCGTTGCGTTCGGCCAGCCGGCAAGAGGTGCTGCCATCGCCCGCTTAGTCATCATCGCCCAATACGTCCTTCACGTATGCTTGCTCGACCGCGGTTTTCGCCGCGGCCAGAAGCGGTGAGGCGACGGCTGCTCCGAGAAATCCGAACAACACGCCCATGACCGCTTGAACGGCAATCAGCAGCGCCGGAGGCAAGGAAACCTGCCGCTGTTGAATCAACGGAGTCACCACGTAACTTTCGATGACCTGTAACACCATATAGCCGACAACAACGGCCATCACTGTCCCGCCACCCTGAGGCAACGAGAACAGTACGACCAGCGTCAAAGCGATCAAACTGCCGATGTTCGGCACGAATGTTAGCAGGCCGGTGACGAGTCCAAGGACCAGCGCCATCGGAACTCCGGCGAGCCATAAGACGGCAACGGCTCCGAGTCCGGTGATCAGCATTGATCCGAAGCGTCCGATCAGCCAATTCCACAGCGCTTCCCCGATCTCGTTGAGAACGTCTCGTGTTCGGTTGCGACGGGACTTCGGGAACAGGATGACCACACCATCTCGATACTGTTCCGGCGCGACAGCCAGAAACAGTCCAATAAAAAAGATGAGAGCACTGTTAACGATCAGGCCGAACGTGGTCCGAAACACCCCGGCAATTGCCTGAGCGCCTTTGTTCGCGGCGGTGGATAACGTTCCGCTCGCCAGAGACGAATCGCTAGCGTTTACGGTGTCTGAACGTCCTTCGGAATTGCCAATTCGCTGAACCTCACCCGTCTTGTCAGAGGATGTTGCATCAATTGCGTCCGTGGAGCTGGCCTGCTTCGACTGGCGACTGTGACCCTCATTGTCCGGCCACAGGAAGTCACTCAAGATCGGTGTCGATTGCAGAACGGATTTCACCGATGGATATTGTTCGGTGATTTCGTTTAGTTTCAACTGAGCTTCGTCAAGGTGTTTGCTGGCCTTCGAAATTTGTTGATCAAGTTGCACACCAAACAACGCCGCGCTTCCGATGCCGGCGACCACCAGCAGAGTCGTGACCGCAGCGACGCTGGCTGCGTAGCCGATTGGAATGTTCTCCGACACACGCGACGCTGTTTTTGTCAGAAACACTCCAAACAGCATCGTCAGAAACAGGATCAGAAAGATTTCCGTGGCAACCACAAACGCAGCTCCGGCGGCAATGACGCAGGTGGTGGCGGCCAGCACAAGGCCGGTGATTCGAGCGGGTTGTTGAAGCGATTCTGAAGAGTTCGGGTGAGTCACAATTGTTCCGTGTATGGGAGGGATGTTTGGTAGCTACCGCGTCAAAATCACGTTCCATGCCGCGTGCAGTATATGTGCTAGGACGGGCACTCTTGGCCGTCGTTGAAATGAACGGGCAGGAGTGCCCGTTCTGCTCTGGAAATTATAGTCACGTACCGCAGCTACGCTCGACCACCGATCCAGTCGCACGTTCGCAGCACGTGTTGACGATATTCGGGGTCGCGAGACAGTTTGACCATCGACCGATAGCGTTCCGTCACCAGCTCCATCCCTTCCTTGCTGGCCAGAACTTTGCGACAAGCCTTCCGCAGAACTTCGCCGTGTTTAAGTAGTTCACGCCGCCGCGATTCGACCGACGTTTTGGCGGCAAGT
>JBDNHJ010000097.1:0-16722 GCA_041688835.1 Fuerstiella sp. | reverse complement strand
GATGTCCTTCTCGGTCAACTTTCGTTTTGCGTCAGAGTCCGCCATGCACGAAGCCTGGCAGATTCAACCGCAGCGCGCAATACTGTTCAGTTGTACACTAACCGTCAGCCACCAACAAATCCCGTGCCGAACACTATTGGGGCAGGTCTCTTTAACAACGCAGGCCTGCTGCAAACGGTAAATGAGAAGAACGCCGCCGCAGCCATTGTTTCTCAGTACTCCTACACGTACCACGATCTGGATCGCGCAACACTGCAATCAACCGCTGGAGCGCCGGGACCGGATTCGTCCACACTGCAATACGGCTACGACGCCGAAAGCAGCTTGGCGTCCCTAGTTCAGGCCATCGGCGGTGACGTCGTCACCACATCCTCCTATGATTTGATGCAAATTCTTACCAGAAATAGCACCCGGTGTGCGTCACTCCTAGTAAACTGAGTTGGACACGCTTATTGGCGTTGGTAACATCACTGGGGGGTTCGACGACTTTCGCTGCGTTGGGTAGAACGTTGGCAAAACCTCTAGCGGAACGCGCTTCACCAAATGGAGAATTCGATGCCAAGTGCAAAAGAGGCGATGGTCAATATTATCGCTCAGCAACCCGAAGACAGTAGCTATGATGAGATCCTGCGAGAGCTTGCGTACGCTCGAATGGTCGAACGCGGCCTCGCCGATTCCGATGCGGGCAGAACAGTTGCAAATTCGGAGGTTCGTTCAAGGATCGACTCGTGGCAGAAATCGTGTGGACATTGGAGGCGGCAAACTGCCTTGAGCAAATCCACCAGTACATTTCACGCGACAACCCCAACGCCGCTCACAAAGTCGTCGCCGGAATTTACGATAAGATTCAAATGCTCGGCAGGCAACCCCGGATCGGCTAGCGATACGAAACGATCGTGGACCGGGAGGTACGCGAGGTGCTCTACGGTCACTATCGGATCGCCTACCTCATCAAAACCGACGCTCATGTCGAGATACTCGGGGTTTTTCACAGCGCAATGGATATCGAACGTTATCTGAGTTAAGCATCTGTTCTAACCGGCCTTCGCCTGAAACTGAATGTCGTCGATGGCCGGTCGGAATGGACTCAATTTCTAATAACGGCCACCGGTCGTTTGCCGAACTGGAGGCGGTCGCCGCAGTTCAGAAAACAACGACGCTATCGGCTCCGCCCTGCTCCGCTGAGACTCATTCCGAAGAAGCGTTTCAGAATCCATTCCCCCGCGACCGTCACAATTGCGAAGACGGTGATTCCTAACAACGTCGACACCAACACCGTCGCATACAATTCATCCGTGTGAATGCCGCTCTTCTTGCGTTCAATCAAAACACCCAGCCCCTTCAGACTCGATCCCACAAAAAATTCCCCCACAATAGCGCCCACGATCGCCGCACCGCCCGCGATACGAATCCCGCTGATCAGATATGGTAAGGAATTCGGCAGCCGCAGCTTCCATAATGTCTGCCACCGTGTCGCCGAATTCAGCTGAAATAGCTCCAGCAGATTCGAATCCACCTGCAGCAAACCAGTCGTGGTGCTGGTGATGATGGGAAAGATACTGATAATCATGGAAATCAATGCGACGCCATAAAAACCGCGATCCACGGCGATGACTACGATGGGAGCAATCGCGATGATGGGCACCGTCTGCAGCAGGATTGCATACGGATAAAACGCACTCCGAATCAGTCGCGATTGTGAAAACGCAAACGCACAACTCACGCCAAACACCACACTGCCAAACAACCCGACCAGCGCCGCTGTTGCCGTCTGAATACACGCTTCCAACAACTGCGGAGCCTGACGAACCAGCGCCTGCCAAACTTCGACAGGCGATGGAATGACGATGTTCGAAATCCCGCTCGCCCACACGCCGAACTGCCACGCCGCCAGCACGAACAACGTCACAACGACAGGCGCGATGCATTCCAGCAACACGGTTCGTATCCGTCTGAAATCGGTCACAGCGAAGTCTCCTGCCGTGGAGCACCACCAACGGTACTGCCAGCCGCATGCAATGCGTTGGTCACAACATCCACCAACCGATGAAATTCCGGATCGCTGCGAAGTGCTCGACCGCGATCCGCTAGGTGAGACACATCGATATCCGCGTGAATCGTGGCCGGATCGCCGCCCAATACCAGCACGCGGTCGCTCATGAACACCGCTTCATTAATGTTATGAGTCACCAGCACCGTCGTCAGTGACCGCTCGTCATGAATGCGCCGGACATCTTCTTCCAGTTGCATTCGCAGCAGGTCATCCAATGCGGCAAATGGTTCGTCCATCAACAACATCGATGGCTGCAACACCAACGCTCGTGCCAGCGCGACACGCATCTGCATTCCGCCCGACAGTTCAGACGACCGCTTGCGAGTGTCATTGACATTCAGGCCGACCAATTCAAACAGACCAGCCACATCGCGGTCCGAAACATGGCTGGGGGCCGGTCCTAATTCCGCTGGCAGCAACACATTCTGGCGCGCTGTTCGCCAAGGAATCAGATTGGGGCTCTGAAACACCATTCCCGTGGCAGAGTTCGTTTCCGCATGAGCATCAACGTGCCCAGCCGTCGGCGGCAGCAGTCCGGCAATGAGCCGCAGCAGCGTCGATTTCCCGCTGCCCGAAGCGCCCAGCAGGCTGACAAACTGCCCCTGCGAAACGATCAGTTCCGGGATCTGTAGAACAGCGGGGCCGGTGGCTGAGTAGTGAAAACGCAGGCCAGAAATTCGCAGGCTGTGAAGAACAGACATAGTGAAAAAAATTAGATTGCGTGAATGTTTCGCGAATCGCCAAACCGACGAGGCTGCCTCAGATAATATCGCGGGGGCGAAACGTCATTTGACGAAAATCCGACTTCTGAGGCGACTCGCCGATCTTTTTAATTTTGCCTTTACCAAGTTTGAAACGATATCGATTGGTAATCGGATCGGGCACTCGATGAACCACGCTGTTGGGTGGCTGTTTTGCGTCCAAAGCGTTGCTCCACAGAACTCCGGGCTTGATGGCCGTGGTCACCATGGCGACCGCCTCGTAACTGCCCTTGCCGATTCGAATGAGTCCCTCTTCCTGAAGACCGGTGAACGTTTGGCTGCCTCTTTCGACTCCCACAAACCCACCCGTTTGGATTAGCACGTCATCGTTTTCGATCAGCACAAGGTCACCACTTTCGATCCCGCGCGGTGCCGCGTCGTCTGGATGAATTTCGACAAACTGACGGGGCCAGCGGTCATTGAGATATTTCGTGCGTTGACCGTCGAAGTTGGTTTGCCAGATCTCGTTAATACGACCCATCGTGACCCACAGTTCGTCGCCTGTCGGCTTGATGCGTTCGTAGAAATCCGAAAATTCTGACCATGGCGTTTTGTGCAACAACCCTTTGCCGCTGTGTGAACTGAACGTTTGCATCCACTTCATGTGCAGCGTCGGACCTTCTGGTTCGCCGATATCCATGTCGTGGTCGTGCAGCCGCTTGGTACCAATGATCGCTCCGCGAGCTTTCGGATCGTCCAAGTAGCCAACGTAGTCACGATACGCCTGAGGCTCCGTGAGTTCAGTTCGCCAACGGATCGGCGTTTGAATACCGGTCGTCCCCATTTGCCGCAGCAGATCATGCCCCTTCAGACCCAACTGTTGGGCATAGGTCACCAAAGGATGATAATTCAGAATGTCTTTCCGACCAAAACGGGCGGCTTGTTCGAAGACGTCGTTGCTATCTTTCCAGTCGTAGTCCTTGAAACCCATCTTCTGCGCGAACTGCTGAATGATCCACCAGTCGGGTTTTGCATCGCCCGGTGCATCACAGAATTTCGAATACAGCCTCAAGCGGCGTTCGCCATTGCAGCGTGTGAAGTTTTCTTCGCCCCAAGTCGCGGCTGGCAGCACCAGATCCGCGAATTCCGTCCCCATCGGCGCGACAGGATAGATGTCCTGATGAACCACAACCATGCCTTGACAATCAACGCGGGCTTTCAATGTCGCCACCACGCTATCCACATCGGCTGTCGAAATTTGATGCTCGGATTCGCTGGTCATCCTTCGAAAACTGGTCATCAGTTCTTGGCTGGCCGCCATCGCTTGAGTCCACGTGGTTCCGATGACCCACGCGAACCGTAGATTGCCCGCTTCGACCCAACGATCGAGATCGATTTCTTTTTTGCGACGACCGACTTGTTTCTCCGGTGAGAATGTTCGCGGATACGATTCGGCTCCCATCCAGCCGCGTTGATGGCCTCCCATCCGCGAAACGACTCGCCCTTCGCGATTCCCCGAACCGCACAACAAAGCCAACGTGGAATAACTGGCCGTGTTCAGATAGTTGTTACTCCAGTAGTTGCCTTTTTCCAAAGCGAATGACGTCTTCGGCCGCACACCGTCGATCGGCTTGGCGATCATTTCAGCGGCCTGTTGAATCTTATCCGCCGGGATTCCCGTCACCTCAACCGCATTGGCCAGTTCCGCGTCTGAGTTCTCTAGGATCCATAGCTTGTACTCATCAAACGAAGCACCGAATTTTCCCCAAGTGGTTCGCCATTGCCATGGCGTGTTGCGAGTTCCTCGACCAAAACCAGAATCGATTTCCCAGCGATTGGCGACCCATTCTTTGATAAAGTCGCTGTCGTCCCAGCCGTTTTCCAGAATCAGTCGCACAAGCGCCAGATGCAGAATGGTGTCGGTCCCAGGAATGATCTGCAGAAATAATCCGCCATTGGCTTCCGCCCAAGCAACTCCTGTCGTGCGTCGTGGCAAGACATAGATATGCTTGATGCTGGGGCGCATCATCCATTCGGTCCAAGCTACTGTTTTGGTTTCGTAGGGATCGGTGCCCGAAAACAAAATCACATCAGCCTTCGACCAGTCGTCGTACGACGCACTGAACGGAATGATTCCGGCATCGTCGATGCCCGCCGTGTCGTTACCGGGGCCGGGCTTGTCGTGAGGAGCGTATGCTGGCGTCTGAATCGATTCGAACGCCAGTTTCGAAATCGCGTATGTGTTTTCGAAGTACTGATACGAAAACGTCTTCATCCCCCACGCTTCTCGACCGTGTGTGTCGATCACGTGTTGGCTGACTTGAGCCATAATATCGATGGCGTCTGTCCACGAAATCGGAGTCAACTTTCCGTCGACTCGCAGCATCGGCGTCTTGAGCCGATCCTTCGTTTTGCCTTCCGGATCGTAAGCTTTCTGTGCCAAACAGCCGCCTCGAATGGAATGATTTCCACCGGGATTCACAACCGTGGCATCAGCGTCCGGCAGCACCACCAAGTTGTGACGTTTTCCGTCGACCATGCAGTGGCCGTGTTCGTTGGGGCTGATCCAGTGACCGGAAGATTCACCCACTGGGAAATCAACACCCAACGCATTTTCGTCCGCCTGTTGCCCGCCCTGTTCGCCTTCTGGCCAGACGTAGGCTTTGTAGCCACAGCCGACAACGCAATAGTCACAGGCAGTGGAAACAACCTTGGCGTCTTTGGGAGGCAGCGGAATAGCGTTGGGGCTTTGCATTGTGGACCAAAATCTGAGATCTAAAACTTGAAATCTGCGATCTGAAATCTTCAACTGAAAACTGAAAACTTCAACTGTTCACGGAATTCCCGTACAGCAACCCGACCACACCAATCGCATAAATATCATCGCCGTCCAATTCCAGAAGAATCTGCGGCAGAGCCTGAGTTGCGTGGCCGGCGACCACCATTCCGTGGCGCGTCAGGTCGAACGTCGTCAGGTGCAGCGAACACGGGCCAGCCACTTTGTGCTGGGGCTTGTATTCCCCATCCAGCGAACCACCCATGTGAGTACACCGGCCACTGAAAGCCACGACATCCTGCCCTTCACCAATTCCGCCGCCCGATTTTTCGCCCGTCTTCACCAACATGCAGTTGGATAGCTCGCCAGCGTTGGGATAGTTGAAACTCACCGCCTCACCGGCCTGCAACGTCGACAGCTGGCCAATTTTCTGACGATCCAGCGTTGTCACTTCTGCCGTTGCAGCCTGCTGTTGCCCGACAACTCGACCAGGAAAAATCTCAGCCAACAGTAACGTCGAAACGGTGCCCGAAGTCGCCAAGAAGCCTCGGCGGCTGACGTAACTGTGGTGGCAATTGTCGGAAGAATTGTTGGTCATCGTGTAAGACTATTTCTTTGCAGGGACAAGTCGAGCTTTAACATCGCCATTCGCCATCCACTATTCCGCAAACTCAACGAAGACTTCGTACTCAGGCAGCCGAGGAACATTCATGCGGATTTCCGGGCCGCTTAAAGCATACAGAAATTCGGCCAGCTGAAATTTTTCGGCTTCCGTCAAGCCCAGAGGTTTGATCAGCGGACTTTGATTGGGATCATCGCCGCCACCGTCGTTGTAATATTCAATCACTTCTTCAATCTCTGAAAGCACGCCGTTGTGCATATAGGGTGCCGTGTATTCGAGGTATCGCAGCGATGGTGTCCGGAAACGCCCTTTGTCGGTTTCTTTCTTCGTTGTGTAATACAATCCGAGGTCATGATCGGCGGTGCGATAAACGTCTTCGGGCACGCCCCGAATGTAGTGCTGATACCGCAACGTCACCTGACGCAGCGGATCGGTAGTGAACACTTTTTGGCGTGGCAAATCCAGAAAGTGATATCCCTCGTCGCTCATCAAGGCCCCGTTATGACACTGCACACAGCCCGCCTTGCCTTCGAACAATCCGAGCCCCGCTACGGCGTCGTCCGACAGGGCGTCTTTGTCGCCAGCCAAGTACTGATCGAACGGGCTATCGCGAGAAATCAGGGCCACACGTTCGAACGTCGCGATGGCTTTCATCGCATGGTTAAACGTGGGACGGTCGACTCCGAACGCTTCCTTGAATAGTTTTAGGTAGTCCGGCATTTGCATGATGCGTTCTTCGACCATCGCCTGATCTGCGTTGCCCGCCAGGTTGCCAGTGGCCGCGCTGACGGCCTGAGCTTCCAAGCTGGGAACTTCGCCGGCCCAGAATAATTTGGTGTAGAACGCTGAGTTGATGGTTGTCTGAGAATTCCGCCAATGTTGCGTCCCCGCGTAGCCTCGCGAAACCGCTTGGCCGTCGCCCCAACCTTGCCGAGGATCATGGCACGACGCGCAACTGGTGCCGACATCGCCGGACAATCGGTTGTCGAAAAACAGCAGCTTGCCCAGTGCCACTTTGGCTTCCGTGATGGGGTTGTCTGCGGGTACGGGAACTTCCGGAAGTGGAGCCAGCGGCGGGAAGTTGGCCGCGATTGAAACGGCGGAGATGTCTGCGGCAGGTTCGCGGCTTGTAGCAGTGGCAGCTGCGGTTTCTGCAACAGACGCCGCTTCATCAGACGTGGTTGCTTCCGTTGGTTCTGGTTCGGATCGTTCAACGTCCTCTGCTACCTTGGCCTCAGAATTCGTCGTCGAAGTGTCTGCCGCCTTCTGCCCGCATCCCACGAAGCAACAGCTTAACAGCACAACCATGGTCAATGCCCGCATGGCCAAAGTCGGCACCAGTGTTTGAAGTCTATCGGCAGCCATTAGTTGTTGTCTCCCAGTTCGCGAAGTTCGTACTTCGGCAATTCGGGTTTTGTTCCGTCCAGCGGATCGCCGGAAAGTGTTTTCAGAAACTCCACCAAGTCGGCCTGTTGTTCCGCCGTCAAGCCGAGCGGTTTGAGTTGCGGATCTTTGGAAGTTCGAGGCCCGCCGCCGTTGTTGTAGAACGCCACAACGTCTTCCAGAGTCGCCAGCTGCCCGTCGTGCATGTACGGAGCCGTATTTGATACTTCACGCAAGGTGGGAGTTCTCATGCGTTCCATGTCCGCCTTCGACTTCGAGACACACAGTAAGCCGGGATCAGTGCGAAGGTGTTCATAACCAGGCACGCCCAACGTCCGGAAGAAGCGGCGAAAGGTGATGTGACGCTGAGGCTCAAGAAAGATGTCTGGGTTGACTTCCAGCCCCAGCGAATGAAATCCGCCATCGCTCAGCATTGCCCCGTGGTGACAGCGAATACAACCTGCCGTTCCCTGAAACAACTCGAAACCGCGCTGGGCAGATTCCGAAATCGCAGCTTTGTCTCCACCCACAAATTTATCGAAGGCCACATTCTGCGATCTGAGAGAACGTACAAAAGCGGCCACCGAATTCAGAATTCGTCCATAGGTTGGTTCACCGCCGAAGGCCTGCTTGAATCCCGCTTCGTATTCCGGAACCTGCCGCAGACGTTCAATGATCAACCGACCGTCTGCCTGGAAAAAATGGGCTTCCGCAATATGATCGCGCACAATAGTCGGCATGTCAGCCGCAGGCAACCGACCATCCCAGTACATCAACCGACCTAGCGAAGCGTTGACGACGGTGGGAGTATTCCGGAAGTACTTTGAGCCCGGATACCCATCAGACATCGGCAATCCATCCGCCCATCCATGCGCTGGGTTGTGACACGTGGCACAGCTGATCGTTGCGTCGCCGGAAAGCCGAGGATCAAAAAACAGCTTGCGGCCGATCGCAACCTTGGCCGGATCTGGAGCCGACTTCGCTGACGGCAATGCGGCAAGCGGTGGATACGATTGAGCCACCACGGCAGCCGATCCTGCGAGGGCCGCGAAACAAGTCGCCAGTTGGAAAAGTTGATTCATGGTTTGCCGTAGCTGCGGGCGGTATCCGTTGATGGGTACAAGCGTCTTGAGAGTCAACGGCTACCTTCCTTCGAACACGAAGTCCATTTTTGTGGTTTCGCCAGCTGTGATGTCTGCCGTGAAACGTTGCTTGCCCAGCACCGAATGCATCAACGTGCCGCGAATTTTTGTGCCCGCCGGTATGCCTTCGATGACGAATGTTCCGTCTTCGGCTGTGGCCGCGTACAAGGGCGAACGAGCCACATACACCCACGTTTCCATCCAACTGTGAATATTGCAGGTGACTCGAGCAAACGGTGTCCCCTGATAGCCAATCTTTTCCTTGATCGGATCCGTCCTAGGAGACTGCAGCAGATTCCAACTGCCCGTGTTGACGTTGTGTGCTACCTTGTCGTCGTTGTAGACGGTTAATTCCGCACCATCGTAGGCGATCAGCAAACGAGGTGAAAAGCGACAGTCTTTTTGCCGCAGCACAAAGCCCCCATCCGGTGCTTTGAAGTCCGGCAGGTCTTTCCCTTTGACCGTCAGTTCGATCACGGCCCCCAACAGCTTTCCGTCTTGGACAATCACATCCTGAACTTCCCCTTCGCCGGCAGAACAAAATTCGGCATCCTTCGTCGCCTGAATCGTGCGCGGCTCCGGCAGCTGGCCAGTGAAGGTCACAACGCCAGTCAGTCTGCCGGTGGCCGTTGCAGCGGTCGGATCGGCGGTCGCGGCAGGTGCATCGGCAACGGTAGCAGCCGGAACATCCGCATTAGTTTCCACTGCGGCAGACACTTCGGCCGGCGCATTGCCTTCCTTCGCAAGCTCTTCCTTGGCATCTCCGCACCCCGCGACAACCAGCGGAACCACGAACAAGCAAAACTTAGCCGTCGGGAAAAAGAGGCGTCGAAACATGGAAAGCCAGTCACAGATGGGAAACGATTGCAAACCGTCGAATAGCGACGATTAGAAACGATGGTACCCGACTGACCAAGAAGGTGCTAACCGTCACCAAAACCAGCGCACCAAACAGGGTGCGATCATAGCTGAAGGTTGACACGATTCAGGCCGGAGGCCGACACATCCATTGCCGGTGGCGTCAGCCGCCGGAGCGAACGCCGAACATTCAGCCCGGAGCGGCCACACAAACGCGTTGGCCGCGACAGACTTGTGTCGGCCTCCGGCCTTTGAACTTCTGTGCTTGGGTTCCGGTGGCTCACGCCACCGGCAGAGGATGTATCGCCGCTCCGGGCTAAACACGATGCAATAACTCACAATCATCGGTGATAATCCAAACAGAGGATCAGTCGACAGAACCAACCGATTTTCGATACGCTTGTCGATACGCTTGTCGATACGCTTGTCGATTCGACGGCCGTCACTTCGCGGTCGCCAGAGAAACCAACACATCCTTTAACAGTTTTGCAAAGGCAGGCTGCTCGAAGTCGTCGATGTGACCGAGCGACGTGTAAAAGCTGATGCCACCGTCGGCTCGCTTGTTGAACCAAGCGACGGGTTCAGGTTCCTGTTTGGGAATCGTTCCCATCAAAATTGGCGTCGCTGTTTTCTGCAGCGGACTGACCTTGTACAACGAACCAAAGGATTTGATCTGGGCCTTAGCAGCCGGCACAGAAAATTCTGTCGGCCCACTGACTTGGAGCAGCGGTTGGGCGGCGGTAATCGATGGCAGCAGATCGTTGCCGTAATGATTGGTGTAGTTCCCACCGAAGACTTCCGCGTCAAATTCCGGCCACGCATCCAAACCTTCGGGTGCCGGCTTGTTTCTGAGGCAAAACGCATGACTGGCCGTGCGAATGCCGACCACGGGTTTGCCAGCCGCCACGTGATCGCGAACGAACTTCAATTGAGCGGCCGGCAACGTTCGGCGGCGCACACTGACCAGCAAGACGTCGGCATCTTCAACAACACCAATGCCCGGCAGGTTGTTGCCATCTGCGGCATCGTCCCACACAAAACTGACTCGAAAATCATGCCCCAGCTGTTCCGCCGCGAACTTCGGCAGCGATTCGTGGGTGCGATACTCACGTTCGGCACACAACACCACCAAATGCTGCCGTGCGTCGTCTTTGAAGCGGAATTCTTCTCCACCGATAAAATCTGTACTCAGCACCGACGGACACCAGTACTTTTCGATGTGTTCAACCACCAAATCCGTACCCGTGAAGTGGCTGACAAACGGAGCCATCTGGGGGTTGTACATCGTGTCCGTCATGTCTCGCATCAGCACCACATTTTGCCCCTGCTGCACCATTTGACGAATGGAAAACGGCCGCCCCAGCACACACATATTCGTGTGTACTCCCATCACAACCACGTTCTTGATTCCGCGTTGCTTCATCAGATAAAACGCTTCCGCACTATCTGTAATCGCGTCCTGATCGGCAATTTCGATGTCCGGATGCTGACGACTCCACGCGCGATAATTCTTGACAGGTTCTTCACAATCGCAGCCGCCGTCCGAATCATCGATCGGCAACGTGTCGCCTTCGACCGACGGATCCAAATGACACCAGCCCTGCAGCGGAATCGTCGTCTCAACCTTCGCAGCCGCCATGGCCAGCTTGCGTTGAGGCGTGTCTTTGTAGAAATCCAAGGTATCACTGGGACAGTGGATAATCAGCGCCCCCTTTGCTCGAGCAGCCTTGACGACTTCGTTCATCCGCGAAGCCATTTGGCCAACACGTTCTGTCGCTGTCGGACACCAGTGCTTGTCCCACATGTCGCAGACCACGATCGCAGTTTGTTCGGCCTGCCAGCTTAGCGGTGACTGTGTTGTGTGAAATCGCGGACTGTCACTGTGTGTTGGCACCCTGCTGCGAGCGTTCAGCGCGAGCTCACCAGCGTGGCTGACTGACAGACCACAGGCAACAAGCAGAACAGAAACAAACGGAATTTTCAGGCAGCAATTCATCAAATCAACTCCAAGCAAATCACTCACGGGAAATCAGCGAACGCTGGCATGACATCGTCGGCAAGAGCCGTTAGGGTTCGAAAATGAACAAAGTGCGCCATCCTTGGTAGCGGAAGTCGTCAAGACTTTCGGCCATGTATCTGCGCACATCGAAAGTCTTGACGACTTCTGCTACAGAAAAAACGAAGGTTATTGTTTCGTCAGCCCTTAGCATTTCAGCGGAACCCAACTTCTGTCGAAGCCATTGCGTTGCGTTCATCGGTCAGCGTCACAATCCAAGTGTTGGCATCTTCTGGAAGCCCTTCGCCCGCGACACGTCCGTTTTCAATCTGGCAGTCAATCTTTTCCCATTGCCGTTTCGAACGGATTCCGGTGTCAGCTGTGTAATGCAATTCCGCCTTGACGATTTTCGTCGTCGATTCATAAGGCACAACCACAGTTCCGATGTCACTCACCTGCATCGTGCCGACTTTCGGCAACGGCGTTTGACCTTTCAGAATCGAATCCACGAACATCTGGATTTCCGCCGGAGCCCAGCCGGGAGGATGACCGTGGTTCATCCGTGGCTGAATACGAATGATGCGCGGCCCCTGCACTTGGGAATACGATTTCGCGTAGCTGTCCAGCACATAGTGTTGATCATGCGTTCCGTTCACCCACAACGTAGGAACAGTGCATTTGCTCAGATGACTGCCAGGATCGTAAGCCGCCACCCACGCATCACGACGATCGCCAAGTTGGTCAATGGCTGGCTTTTGCACTGATTCACCTTCGTGCAGAAATCCGCAACCGTAAACCGGAACAGCGGCCTTGAATCGATCGTCCAAAGACGCCGCAAGGCAAGTTGTGTAACCGCCCCAACTGATTCCCGTCACAGCCGTACGATCTGCGTCCACCTCCGCAA
This sequence comes from Fuerstiella sp., assembly GCA_041688835.1. Lineage (GTDB taxonomy): Bacteria > Planctomycetota > Planctomycetia > Planctomycetales > Planctomycetaceae > Fuerstiella. The sequence continues at coordinate 4,287 of JBDNHJ010000097.1, read as the reverse complement.
AGCTGCGAATCAACGTATGCGCCCGCATCACATTCGCCGCCGCATGATACGGCCAGTCATCCTCCACAGATCCACCAATACTATCGAATTTTTCCCCGTGGCCATCCGCGACACCGCCCTTCGCCAGCCGAACGCGAGCGGTTCGACTGTGCGCCGAATGCGGCTTCAGGTTCCCATCGGCGTCGTATTCCGGAGCAGGTGGGCGACGGCCGCCGAGATCCATCGCGATCGCTGCGTAGCCGCGATTCGCCCACATCCAGACCCAGTCGGCGAACGCTGTTCCGCCGCCGCCATGAATCAACACGATCGCGGGAAATTTTTCAGCGACGCTTAATCGTTCAGACGATGTCCCCAGAGTCTTGGGCGATGCGTAGAACGAAAAGACTTCCGTCACTTCGCCACCGATGGTTTCGCCTTCGTAGATCAAAGATTGAATCTTCGCCGATTCATCTTCGATACGAAATTTTGGAATCTCAGACTTCAACCGTTCAATCGGCCAAACTCCCGGCGGCAAGTCTTCGGCCTGAACCAACGGAACAGCCATCGAGAGAAAACAGACCGTCAAAAGCGCTGAAAAAATCTTCATCGTGTGTTCATTCAATCGGTTGAAGGACTGACAAAAACGTGTCATCGAAACCAACAGTAAATCAGAACTAACGAATTTGCAACGACCAGATCATCATCGGATGAACCTAGCCCACGGTGGCACGCTCATGAATGATTTTAACCACAGATATCACAGATGAACACAGAGGGGTGCGCTCACGGATTTCGGCACATTGTATTGGGTGGCCGTGGGCTGGACTGAGCTCGCGAAGGAAGCCCCGGAGTTTCGCTCGTGCCTCACTCCAACCCCCGCCACCCTGCTTGCTTTCACAGTCATCAATGAGCGTACCCATCGTCGACGGCAAAAGTCTGTCGTCCCTGCCGAGGCTGAATCGCACGAACCAAAGGTGCGCTGGCGGTTACCGCACCGAATTCTGAGCCACGGTGCTCCACACGTAATTCGCGTCATGCACCACCGTCAGCGTTTCAGCAGAATCTGTCAGCCGTTGCAGTTCGGCCTGATTGGCCAACGGCAACATGCCGAGATCTTCCACGACGGACGCTTCCAGATTGCTGAGCAGATACACGCGCGCGTGGGCAATGGCATCGATGATCTGCAGCGTTTCGATCGCGTCTTCTGTCGGGTTGCGTTCTAGCAGTTTTGTCACATCCGCCGCTTCTGTGCCACGGCGCAGCAGGTCGAGCCCCACGCCGTACGCATCCGGCAGCTCAGCAATGATCGCAATGCGGCCATCTTCGCCAACCAGTCGCTTCGCGGCGGCCAATGCAGCGCCGAATTGCTTCCAGCCGTTCAGTGTCTGCTGTTGTAGCGTGACGATCGCCATGTCGAATTCTTCGTCGATCGCGACACGAAAATCCGACTCAAGAATTTCTCGGCCAACCTTCATCACAGCATCCGGCGCACCGCACAGGACACGTTGATCGGCCGACTTCGCTGTCGGGATCATCTGGACACAGAATTGCGTGCCCAGCAACCAGCCGATTTCGTCAACAAGTTCACGCAGCGGGCGCTTGTCATCGGGCGTCAGAGCAAGATTCACATCTTTGCGTGTGTTGAGCAAAACTGACGATTCAGAAAATGCCGGATAGATCGCACTGTTGGTGCCCTGCACACCAAACAGCAAATCAAAACTGATGACGCCGATGGATACGATCAGGTCGGCGTCGGTCAGATAGTGCGACAGGTAGACGCGGTCTCCAGCAGCAGAACTGGCCAGATAGCGCCGCTGGTCTTCGATCGCCGGATCGTAAATGTGTACCGCGACTTGATTCCGAACATGAACAGGAAGCTCCTCCAAAAACGACTGCCAATCATTCCCATGAATGTCTGGTGGCAGCAACAGCGTCGCATCCAGTTCGAGCCCGCCGGCTGACTGAAATTGTTCCCACACTAAAACCACAGCGTCCACCGGGTTCGGCGTCGCAGGATCCAACACCAGCACCACGCGATCGCCGGGAACAACGCACTGGTGCAGCGCAGGTAATTCCAGTGGGTTTTGAAGTGCATTGAACAGACTGTCGCGACAACGCTGAGTCGAATCGCAACCATGAACGACGGTTTCGTCGGGAACGTTGAGCTGAATCGCGAGCGATCCGCTGTGAAGTTTGATTTCCATGTTTCGACGCCAGAGTTTTAGTCGCAACGCTTGTCGGCGATGTCCGCCGACGGAATAGGTTTCGCCCAAGATCGTGGGCCAACAGACTGCGATGATACGAGGAATTGGCCATCAAAAAAGCCCGACGTTCTATGAACGTCGGGCTTTTGCAATTCCGAACCGAGTTTCCAAGACTTCGCTTAGTATCGATAATGATTCGGCTTGTATGGGCCTTCAACAGGCACGTGCATGTACGCAGCTTGCTCAGGGGTCAGCTTTGTCAGCTTGACGCCCAGCTGATCCAGATGCAGTCGAGCCACTTCTTCGTCCAGAATCTTCGGCATCAAATGAATATCAACAGAATACTGATCCGCTCGTTCCCAAAGTTCCAACTGAGCCAGAACCTGATTCGTGAACGAAGTGCTCATGACGAAGCTGGGATGGCCTGTCGCACAACCAAGGTTCACCAGACGGCCTTTGGCCAGAATGATGATGGAACGGCCTGAGTCCTTGAAGGTGTAACGATCAACGCTGCCGACTTCCGCAGGCTTGATTTCATCCTTCGTCGCGCGACCCGCAGCCACTTCTGCTTCTAGCCATGCCACGTCGATTTCGGTATCGAAGTGACCGATGTTGCACAAGATCGCGTCTTCCGCCATGTTGACCATGTGCTGACCAAGAATAATATCCTTGTTGCCAGTGGTGGTGACGAACAAACGACCTTCTTTAGACGCTTCTTCCATGGTGGTGACTTCGAAACCTTCCATCGCGGCTTGCAGAGCGTTGATTGGATCGATTTCTGTGACCAGCACACGACAGCCATAACGTTGCAGCGAATGAGCACAACCTTTACCCACATCGCCGTAACCACACACAACGGCAACCTTACCGGCCAGCATCACATCGGTGGCTCGCTTAACGCCGTCGGCCAAGGACTCACGACAACCGTACAGGTTATCGAACTTGCTCTTGGTCGCTGAGTCATTGACGTTGATCGCTGGAACCTTCAATTCGCCAGTTTCAACCAGCTGCTGCAAACGGTGAATTCCGGCGGTCGTTTCTTCGCTAACGCCACGAATGCCTTCCAGCAGTTCCGGATAACGCTTGTGAACCATGTCCGTCAGGTCACCGCCGTCGTCCAGAATCATGTTCAATGGTTCGCCGGACGGAAAGAAGATGGTCTGCTCAATACACCAGTCAAACTCTGCGTCGCTTTCGCCCTTCCAAGCGTAGACAGGAATTCCAGCCGCCGCGATGGCCGCAGCCGCGTGATCCTGAGTACTGAAGATATTACAGCTGCTCCAAGTGACTTCCGCACCCAGCTCAACCAGCGTTTCAATCAGCACGGCTGTCTGAATGGTCATGTGCAGACAACCAGCGACACGAGCACCTGCCAGAGGTTTTGTTTTGCCGTATTTTTTTCGCAGCGCCATCAAGCCTGGCATTTCGGTTTCTGCGAGATTGATTTCTTTGCGACCGAATTCAGCAAGGCTGATATTGGCGACTTTGTACGGCAGTTTTTCTGTAGTGGCACTCATGATTCGAATGTTGTTTCTTAGAAGGATTGGAAAAGCAGCGCTCAAGAAAAGAGAAAGGACGCTGCAGCGCCGAATTGAGTCCGCAGGTCTCGCGACAAATTCACGCATTTTTGCGGCGGTGGCAGAAAACAGCCTCAGCCTCGCAATTGGGGAATTTAAGGCCTTAGTCGAGAAAAGACAAGAGGATTACCGGCCAGAAAGCGGATCGGGCCACCATCGCAGCCCTGAGAACCCCGCTTCCCTATCTCGATATTTTCAGTCTTTTCGCCACGTCAACTCATGTTCGACCGCTGGAGCCAGCCCCGAATCCACGGGAAAGACTGTCTGACGCAAGCTAGTTGAACAGCGCCACGCTTGAATCGGCGGCATCTTGCCGCCGTGAAACACGGTGGCAGGATGGCCCCGGTACGACGCAAAGAGCCAGTATTTCGAAAGTGGCGATGTTCAGCTAGGATCGCCGGATTTGGAATCGTGGGCGGTCGTGAGCCCTGCCTTCGTAGCCCATGGCAGCGTCATGGCCGCGTCATGGCCGCGTCATGGCCGCGTCATGGCCGCGTCATGGCCGCGTCATGGCCGCGTCATGGCCG
>JBDNHJ010000013.1:0-6048 GCA_041688835.1 Fuerstiella sp. | reverse complement strand
CGGCCAGCACGATTTGCAGTTCGCGATTTCGTCACCAACGGTTCAACGAGAATCCATTGCGCATCTGTCAAATCTGATTTGTAAGCGTTACGGGGGTGGGCGTGGACATCGGGCAATCCTTTGCGATGACGAACTGGAAATTCCCCAACTCTCTGAAATTATTTCACTTACAGCAAGATCGGATTTCAGTGATGAGCCGTAAGTTTCGTGAATGACAGTCGGATACCAGCTGGCGATTTCCTCCGTCGCCTCGTGACTGGCTGCCGGAAGATCACCTTTTCTGTTTTCTGCTGGATGTGACGGCTCAGATCGACATCTCGCCGATTGCCAATGACTACAGAAGATGAAGGGGAATGGAATCTGGTTTGTCTCGTCCACAACTTATTGAAGGTGTTCCGAAGTGGCGCGCTGACAACAAGTTGAAACGGCACGGGCGCGGTAGTTTGGGCGGAATTCCGTGCTATAGCAGACCACCAAAACTTTGTTGGCCAATTTCCCACACCAGTGGTCGAGACAGCTTCGTCATCGCCGCTGCGGCCAGAATTTTAAATTTTCCGCCCCCCCACAGACACGCCTCATGAGTCTGTTTCCGGACAGGCTGCTAGGGCCTTGCGGCTAACAATGCCAAGAATTGTTGCCACACCCATCGGTAGCAAAATTGAAATTCTTGGCTTCCGACTAGCTATTCGTCTCATTCACTGTGCCCGTGAGCCCCGTATCTCCGTCCACCAATGTGAGGGCTCCCGCGTCGATAACACTCTGATTATCCCAATCTGGACTCAAGACAACGTAGTTTCCATTCGCAAGTATCGTGATTCCACCCTGACCGACAAAGTCTTCGGTTGTGGTTCCAAGTAGACTATTGGCGGAAGTGATAACGCCGGTCGTTCCGATCAAACCATCTCCGTGCGTAACAGACCCCGCCTGAACTACGGAAGTGGTCGATGTCGTATCGTCGATTACCACATAGTCGCCATTGGGCAGGGGCACGACCCGTAGACCGCCAGACGAGATACGACGACCGAGGGCCTCCGATTGTGTCGAACCGACCAGACTATTTTGGGAAGATACGACGCCGGAAACCCCCGTCACGCATTCCCAAAGGTTACAGCGCCAGCACGGGAGAGATTGCCATTCGCCCAAGATCCGCTGGAGACCACATAATTCCCATTGGTGAGAGGGGTGACCTCGATGCCGACCCGGTCCCCTTCCTGCGAACCGGTCAGAGTACTGATTAATTCACCGGTCGATCCGTTGAACAAATAAACGGCTCCAGTATCGGTGCCAGCCGCATCATCAAATGGTGACGTGACAACAACATTGCCCGAACTCAACGGAACAACCGCGCTTCCGAATCCGTTGTTGACGCTGGGGTTCGGATCGACAAATTCAGGAAATGCGGCTGCCAGCAAGGCTCGGTTTTCCAACGATTCTCAGGAGCCGACCGACGCTGAACGGACTATCGTCGAGCGTCTGCGGCGGTGGGCAGCGGACGGCTGAATGGCGTTCCAAAAGTGTCGGATTCTGTTGCTCAGCATTGTGAATGTTTCTCTTGTGTCTGAGGAAGTCGCAGCTTCTCATAGTTCTGTATCGCCCCCCGTGTGCGGAGTGTCGGTGGGACATCCTGTAGGTGTCAAGTCGAAACGACGGCGCAAAGCGTGGTTCCTCACGCCGATTCAGCCAGAAACCTCACACAACACCACGGATTTCGCCTACTACCATGAGCATCAGCGACAACCCCAAAATTGTTCACTGGCTGCAAGATTGGCAAAATCGTCAGAGCTCATCGATATCACGCCACAGGGTGGCAGATGCGGGCGGCGTCTTAAATCGGGAAGAGGGCTCCGGGTTTCTGGGGTTCGGGTTTCCGGAACGGCGTCTTTCTGAAACCCTGAAACTCGGGAGAGCGGTTTCCGGTCGCCACGCCGACACCGCTTGCTTGGGGTGTTGATAATTGGGTATTGACGGCAGAATTGTATGACGCAGGTTTTGTTCCGGCGCGGCTGCAACAGCCTGTCGCGTTTTTCAGCCGCGCAGGGCAACACCGTAAATGATCGCAATTCGTTAACGCCCAAGACTGCTCAGCCAACGAACGTGACTGCGATTTCGTCCCAGCGGGCAACGCCTGCCAGGATTTCAACAAGTGAAAACATAGGGGAAACGGTGATTTGCATCTGCGACTGAGGCCCGAATGGGCTGACACAGCCATTGCCGGGGCCATGAGGCCCCGGTGATGTCTGGGAATTCCTGCAAGGCCCGCAGGGCCGACACGGCAATGCAGGTTCGAGCATTTCTGTCGGCCCTCCGGGCCTTTTTAGCATTGCAGCCACTGCCGGTGGCTCACGCCACCGGCAGTGGCTGTGTCGGCTTTCCAAGCCTGAATCGCATTCTGATCGTTTTAGCTCGCTGAATCGCAAGCAACAAAACACAAACGAAACGCGGTCGAAATTGATCCTCGACACAGCACTCTTAGAGCGTCTCGGATTCGGCTACCGACAAAGTGCTGTGTCCCCGGTTGCTTCCCTCCCCGGTTGCTTCCCCCGGTTGTTCACTTGCGTGAACCCCGATTGACGGCTGTTATTCCGCGGCCTCAGTTTCCACCGGTCGCGCACTCATCGTGAGCGCACCCATTTTCTAACCCGCCATTTTCTAACTCTATGCCATCCCGTCAGTGATCAAAAGAACGGTCCGATCCTCAGCAAGCCGTCCGCCACTTTGACATCCATCACCGCGCCCCAATTCCAACCTCCCCCAAGCGCAGCGCCAGGGGGAGGTCGGACCAGCGGAGCGAAGTCCGGGAGGGGGCCAGGCAAAATCTGCAATCTGCAATCTGCAATCCCCTCCCTCCCCCGAACTTGCTCCGCTCGTTCGACCCCTCCCTTGCCTGCGGCGGGAGGGGTTGTGGAAAATTGGTCACTCACGGACTGCCTGCGGCGGAAGCGTTCCTTCATTCGCTCAATTTGCTGTCGATAGTCAGCCTCCGCCACCAATCCTCTGGGCTGAAACCTTTTGTTCTTGGCGGGGGGGAGACTCTGAGACTTCAACCTGCCTTACTGCAGATCGAGGCCGTAAGCCGTGGCGGCATTCTTCCAGAAGTATTGTTCCACGGCAGCCTGTCCTTTTTCGGAGAAGTATTGGTTCACGAGTGTTACGAAGCTGGCGTAGCTGCCGCTTTTTTTGGTACACGGCCAGTTGCTACCAAAAATCAATCGCTGTGCTCCGAAATGCTGCCACAGCGGATCCAACACGGTTCGATAGTGGTCAATGTCCGACGGCGCTGGCTGCTGCACACACCGTTGATACAGCCCAGACACTTTGCAGTATACGTTGGGGTGTTTGGCCAGATCTGCGACAGCATCTAGCCAGTCTTGAGCGGGCGGTTGGCCGTTGATATCAAACCCCAAGACATGGTCGACGATGATTCTTAGCTTCGGAGCCGCCTTGGCCAACGCTTCGACCTCGCGAACACCTTGCACGCCTTTTCCATTGGCCAGAATATCGACCGATAGACCGGCCGCTTCCAGCAACGCAAAGTTAGCTAGCACTTGAGGATTCAAATAGTCGATGGCATCCGCGTTGCGTGCTCGAACTCCGACGAACCGCTTGTCCTGAGACAACCGATTCAGCTGTTCTGCGAAGTCCTGGCGATACGGATCAATGTTTCCGACCAAGGCCACGTAAAATGGATCAGCCGCCATTTGCTGCAACACCCACAGGTTGTCTTCTAGGCGATCGCTGGCTTCCACCACAATCACACCTGTCACACCAGCGGCCTTCGCCAGCTTTGAATATTCGGCGGGAAGATGCGGCTTGTACAGAACCTTGTCATCAGCAGGTGGCCACGGAATGCCATCCGGACGGCGCGGATCGTACAGATGAATGTGCGTATCAATCACGTGTTGCGCATTCGGGCGGGTGGCCGAATGTTCCACGTGAATGACTGAGGCTGTGTCTTGAGCAACCGCTGGTGTATACAACGAAGCCGCCGTCGCAAGGACAGCCGCCAGTCGCATTGAAATCGATTTCATGGGTCTTGGTCCTGTTGTTCTGTCGTCTGTTTCATGAAGTCTGGGTGTTACCGAAACGTTTTACAGTGCAACCACTGCACGCAATGCTTCGTCAAGTTCTGCCTGCAGGAGTTCGAACGGTTCCAACCCCACAGACAAGCGGATTAACTCATCAACAATCCCCAATTCTGTCCGAGCGGCTTTGGTCATAAAGCCGTGCGACGTGGTTGCGGGGTGCGAAATCGTGGTCCGTGAATCCGCCAGCGTGGGTGAAAACGGAATCGTTTTGGCCGCAATCATAAAGTCATTCACCGCCGCTTTGCCACCGCCCGGCAACGTGAACGCAATGATTCCGCCCACGCCATCCGGGTACAGCCGGTTTGCAATCGCGTGAGTCTGATGCGTGGGCAGACTCGGGTGATACACGCGATTGATGGCGGGATGATCGTTGAGCCACTTCGCCAGACGGGTTGTGGTTTCGCAGACTTGCTTCATTCGCAGCGGCAGCGTTCGCAGGCCGCGTTGAGTCAACCAGCTTTCGAAGGGATTCGCGTTCTGACCGAAGACGCTTGAGGTCTCGCGCACGGCCTTCATGATCTTGGCATCACCAGCTGCGACGCCCAGCATGACATCGCCATGTCCGTTAAGATATTTTGACGCACTGTGAACTACGATCGTTGCGCCGAGTTGCAGAGGGCGAACGAGCACCGGTGTTGTAAACGTGCTGTCGACCACCAGTGGAACGGAGCCGAGTGCTTTGGCCACCGCCGCGATATCGGCGACCTCGAGCAACGGATTCGAAACGGTTTCGATCATGCAAAATTTCGTCTCCGTTGTCACAGCAGCGGCAACGGCGATTGGATCACAGGCGTCGACATACGTGATGGTGATACCGAACTGTCGTTCCAGCCGCGCCATCAGTTTTAAGGTGATCCCATACAACGACTGAGCCACAATGATGTGTGCGCCGGCGGACGACAACGTGAGCGCCACAGCAGCGATGGCTCCCATGCCAGATGCGAACACGGCGGCTGATTCGGCGGCTTCCAGATCGGCCATTGACTGGGCCAACGCCGTGTGGTTGGGATTGCTGTCGCGCGTGTAAATGTGCCCGACCGCAGATCCGTCGCGTAGGCTCGCCAGCGTCGTGAGATCCGGTACATCAAACGCTGTCGTCTGAAAGATCGGCGGTGCGCTGGGTGTTGTGGCGGATTCTGGAATGTGCCCCATCCGTGACGGGTGGATTTCGTCGAGTGGCGATGAAGTCATCTGATGAATTTGGGCTTGGCGGAATATGGACTGTCTCAAAACTGGTGAACCGCGATGTTAGCCGATTTTTCCGATTCTGGCACCCACTTCGGACCTGCGAGGGCGTTGCACAGGATCGAAAACAACCAAAGTATGTAAATTTCCCAAAAACCCCACGCAACCCAGATTGACGTTCTGGGCCCATTCTTTAAAGTCAGCATCACGTCGGCTCGGAGGCCCAATGACAAGGATTTGCGGCAGTCTTTATTCAGCTAGGAAACGGGTCGAGTCATGAAACGAATTAGCCAAGTTTTGATGTGCTTCGCGGTATTGGCATTGGTCGCCGATGCTGAAGCCGGACGTAGCCACAGAAGCAATGGGTCTTACGGCTCAAGTGGTTCTTCCGGGTCGTGGGGATCTTCGGGTGGTTCCAGCGGTGGTTCGTCGAGGCGCCAAGCGCGAGTCAGACGGTCTCGCGGTTCATCGGGCAGCTACGGATCATCCGGCTCAAGCGGTGGTAGCTACGGGACGTATGGTTCAAGCGGCAGCAACCACAGCCCGGTGACCTACAGCGGTTATACAGTCACCCAACCGACCTACTCTTCCGGTCAGTATGTCCAGCACAGTCATCCCGTCGCTTCAGGTTCGCGGGTTGTGGAAAAGCCAGCACCGGTTGTGGAAAAGCCAGCACCGGTTGTGCAGAAGCCAGCACCGGTGGAAAAGCCAGCACCGGTTGTGCAGAAGCCAGCACCGGTTGAAAAGCCAGCACCGGTTGTGCAGAAGCCAGCACCGG
>JBDNHJ010000096.1:0-3001 GCA_041688835.1 Fuerstiella sp. | reverse complement strand
CCGTGGATGCGGCGTTCGTGGCTTTGGGGATTACGAAACCAGCGTTCCAGATCCAGATTGTCCTGAGGCAAGCCAGCCCCATCGCCACCTGAAAACAGGCCCTGTTCAAAACTCAACATTACTTTCGCCATCTGCCGTCGCACGGGATCAGTGCTCGCCTGACAGGTGCCATGCACTTCGATGAAGAGGGCGCGGCGGAACTCGCAGTGGCCCTGTGTCGGATCGAGAGTCGCGGCAATGGAACGCACGACTTCCACATGCCCGCGGATCTCCAGCCGATTTTTTCCGGTCGCAACAGACGATGCAGGAAAATCGCCCAAAGCAAAGCGAAGTAGGTACTAAATGACCATGCCGATTGCGTTAATGTCATTTCCGTTGAAGAGAAGAGTTGCTGCAGCAGAAGCGGCGTCGCAAATGCAAATACCAACGCCTGCACCCAAACCAGTGTCCAGGGTTCGTCACGAAACCAAGAGCCAAGCGGAAATAGGTCTTTCCATGAAATCGCCAGCAGTTCCTCTTTCCAAGCCTTTCCATCAATGACTCGGTTGCGTTCATCGAACGGTGATTCATCGACAAGTGACGGTACATCCTTGTCCGTTGGCTCAACAATCAGCCCTCGTACTTTGGGAGCCTGATACCAAGGCCCTTCGGCAGACTGCCCAACCTCAGACGACTGGAGCACTTCTCCGCGTTTTGCCATTGAGCGAAGTACGGTCGCAGTAAAAGGGCCTGTGATGATATCACTAGATTTTACAAACCAATTGGCTGATTTAGACATTTGAATCTCTATTCCGATGAACGGGCGACAATAAGTGGAGGACCCTTCGTTCTACGGAAAGGAGGTCGTTCGAGGTCCTCAAGGTCGTTACAAAGTCTCGGGAAACTTATATGCGTTCCAGGCAGGCGTCTGCCGCGAGTAGAATCCTTGTCGGTGTGATCTCGACCACGCTGCGATTGCTGTAGAGTTCCCGAGGGTTCTCGCTCCAATAGAGGTGATTCCACGCGTGCGTGCGTCTGATTGACAGCGATCTGTCTCGCACTGACCAATAGCCTTTACCCTGCCACTTTAGGTTTGGGCTGGCCGTCTTATCATTCAAAATGTCAAAGCAATCAGCGGTAAACTCGCCGTCGCTATGCAGCGAAACCTCAATTGTTTCTCTTTTTCCGTTGATTCTCCAGCGACCAACAAGTTGCCATTTGACGGGGTCACCTTTCGGATCAAGGACGCTGCCATCGTGTCCGGCAGCCTGTAGGGCAGCTACCTTCAGTGAATGAATCTGGCAAATCGCAGCCGCCGTCTTTCTGACGTCTGCTCGTCCTGCCAACGCGGTTCCTGCGGCTGCGGCAATCGCAAGAAATGCCCAGCCAACCGGACCACTTAAAAAAGCGACGGTCGACGTTGCTCCGGTGTAGGCAGCAAACGGCAATGTGACGCCAAAGAATCCTGCGACCGTGCAGATCACTGTGCTCATGGTCGTGTAGAACGCAAAGCCTGCAAGTTGGACAGTCATCGAAAGAGCCGCAATTGCTCCAGCACCACTGAGTGCCACAATAGCCGCATGCCCCTGGATCGAATCCGTGGGATCCAACTTGGCAAGAACGGTACGTCTTTCGTCCGGCGACAGTTTATCCCAAATGTCGATGAACAGTTTTTCCTGAATCGCTCGTTCAACGACGAGAGTTGGCTGCGTCTCAAGGATCCATGGATCGACGCCCAGCTCCGATCCAACCCACTTTGTCAGGTTGTGATAGTGGATCTTCTTCTCATCGCGAAAAGCGTAGGAGACAACATGGTTTGAATGCCAAAGCATCTGCTCCTGAATTTGCTTCAGCACTGCGGGGCGATCTTCAACGGTTGTTTTTGCGACGTTGTAAGGAATCAGTTCAAGCGACTTCTGCATGCTGATCAGACCGCTGTCGGGCAAAACGTCCAAGAATTCATTTAATTCCGCGTGACTCCAGGAAACGTTGGGGTGGATATACTTTGCGACCGATCCGATGTCGGTTGCCATAGTGTTTTCACCGGCAAACAATCGCGGTGTTGCGGCCAGAGCGGACGCAGCGAACATAGAACGAAGGGCGGTTCTTCGGTCGATCAGTGTTTTCATCGGTAAGGCTCCAAAGCTTATAAGGACAGGGTAGAATTGGCTTAGTCAGCCAACATAAAAGGCGGACTCGCTTCGACACTCATACCTATCGCAGCGCCGTAACACGGAAGTCCAAAAAACTGGCGATCGCCTTGAAACGCTGCGAAATCGACAAAAAAACGAGTACGCCGCCGCTGTCAGGGAGCCCCTGAAAAGGGAACGAGATGACGCTTCCGGCGTGGTCGCCGGAAGCGTCAGGCGAGACGAGGTCCACGGCAAAACTTTGATTTTAGAAACCAGAGGTCAGGCTACCGCTCGCCGAGTCGAACACCGCGAATCACAGCGGGTTTCCACGTCGGTGTCCCGGCCTCCGAACGCGGCTGCACCAACACGAACAGTTCGCCGGTTGCTGGCAGATAACGTGGTGACTGGAACCAGAGAGACTTCATACCCGGTAAGTCGACGAGTTCCGTTCTGGTGAAAGGCTCATTCAACGATGTTCGTCGGGCGATGAAGATGTTGTGTGGATACCGTGACTCATCATCGCGAAGCACCGGGCTTTGATTCGTGGTCAGCAGCACCTTGCCGTCGTCCAACAGTGAGGGCCACGTCCAACCGTCGGTCAGTTGTGAATCTCGAAGTAACGGCAGAGCGATTGTCCAATTCCCACTTGTCGACCGCCTGGAATAGAACAGCTTTGGCAGTGGCCCGTTCAGTCGCCCGGCAAAACAAAGTATGTCGCCACCGGATGACAGGTGCGGTGAGAAGACTCTGCCGGAATCGGGGACGAGCGTGTTAATTTCTTTGGGTCGCGAAGGCTTGCCGTCGGTCAGCGTGAATTCGTGAAGTGTTTCGGAGTTGCGGTCAGGACGCTTCACGAGTAACACACCGGTGTCACCGTCCAATGTGAAGTG
>JBDNHJ010000095.1:0-3783 GCA_041688835.1 Fuerstiella sp. | reverse complement strand
TGGCGTACGGTTTCTGAACCTGTTGACTCGCCTGCTGTACGGCATCCGCCTGACCGATCAAGCCACCTGCTACAAACTGTTCCGCACCACAGACCTGAGATCCTTTAATCTCAATTGCGAGCGTTTCGAGTTCTGTGCGGAAGTGACGGCAAAGGCAGCACGCAGAAACCTCTCCATTGTGGAGTGCGGTGTAACGTATGAATCAAGGACCAAGGCCGAGGGGAAAAAATTGGGAACATTCGACGGTTTGGTCGCTGTTCGCATGCTGGTAAGCAGCCGCCGCCGCCGTCACTCAGTCATCAAACGCTAGTTAGCAAATCCGATTTTCCGAATTTCGTAGAGGACATTCGAATGAAAATATATTTAACCTTGGCGATTGCAGTCATTTTGGGATCAACCGTGATTAGTCAGTCGAGAGTCGCGTGGAGCAAAGCTTCCGACACCGACGTCAGTGAGTCTGAATTAGCTTCGGTGTGGGGAGCCCAAGCTGAACGGGGGCTTGGCTGCGTAAAATACTTCGATGACTGGGAAAATTGGAGTTGGGATTGCTCGACGCCGTATCTCGGTGCCGACAATGATTGCGATTGGAAAATGTGCGCGGGTAGCGTGGACGCGACCGCTTGTGGAGAGGGAACATTTTGGTCTGGGCTTGTTGAGGCGAGTTGGATTGCCACCGGAGATGTCGGCAATACGGGGTTTAGCCCAAGATCGAGTCCATGTACGGGGATCATCGACTGCGCTGAGAGTAATCCCGACGAGACAATGTCCTGCAAAGCTGGCGTCTTAAGAGGTAGTGTCATGGATCCGATACCTCCCACCGCTGGACAGGGTTGCTTCGTTCCGCCGGAAACGCAAGAAGACCCGGCTGGCCCGACTGGGTGTACCACATGTTCTGCTGGGATGCCAAAGCCATACAACGCAAAGAACGTCGACTGGATTTGGTATAAGGCACTTGAGTGTCCGACACCGCTTGACGAAGAATAAAAGGATGAGGAAGTGCCGTAACCAATCTGCACCATCCCTAAATTTAGCGGATATCGACGGTAGTCTGAAGAGGCGAAAGAAATGATTGCTTCAAAAATTGGCCGAGTTGTCACCATCGTCGCGGTGGTCATGTTCGCTGAACTTCAATCCGAACGCTGTGTCGCACGGGGCGAAGTGATTGGCGACCTTTCGCTGTTGTCAGAACTTGCGGAATTGCAGAGCGCCAATCTTGCACGCCTACATCAATGGGCAGGAACAGCAGAACTTACGTTCCACCAAACGGAGGCCGCCCGCACCTACGACTTCACGCAACGAGTGGCGGTCGTTTTTTCTCAGGATTTCGATCGAGACGCGGTCTGTTTTCGCTGGACGGTTCTTGAATCGCAGGCGAGTATGGATGGCGAACAGAATCTTGAAAATTCGCTTCAGGGAGCACGTGTCGGGGCCCTTCATATTGGTGAAGATCAGTACAAGATGTCTCTGACTTCGCCGTCCGATCCGTTTACAGTGACGGTGTCAGCACGCACTAAACCGAATATTGGTGACGTGTCACAAATCTTTTATCCGGAGAGTTACCTGCGAATCAGAGGTGACGACAGCGCCGATTTCTTCGCCCAAAGAATGAGTATTGCCACCCGAGACTGGGCTTGGAATAAGATTGAGCAGGACGGTGACTTGGTCACGCTTACCAGTCGTAACAAAACACTGGAAGGAGTGCAGAGTCAATATATTTTTGATCGCTCCAAAGGCGGTTGCCTCGTGGAGTGGAACTCGCAAAGTCCGCACTCGTCAGGTTCACATACGACGGAATACGAATTGATCGAAGGAGTATATTTGCCCTCCACGGTTATTTATCGCAACACCCGTAATGACGGATCGGAAACCAGCGAGAAAGTCGTTCGCTGGACTATGCAGGAAGTCAACAAACCATTCCCAGACACCGCATTCACGTTGTCCGCAATGGGTGTTCCTGCGGGCGCTACGGTTATGGATCGTCGACTGATGACGTCATACACGTTTCAACCCGACACTGCTGATTCGACTGACGCCCCTGATTCTGTGGCAACAGTTTCAGAGCCACCGAAAGTCGCCACGAGCCAAGCTCAATCAGTTGCTGAAACCAGTGATCGATCAAAAGTACTGCTAGGCATTGGTCTTTTCGGATTGGGTATCCTTGTCGCGATACTCATGTACAGGCGGAAACGGGGAACCGCAGATGGAACGTAAGAAGTCGGCTTTCATTCTCGGCACATTCGTACTTCTTAGTCTGACATTTGCGGGCGCGATGTACCGAGCTCGGCAAGAACCGATTGAACATCGCCCCGACAGCATGCAGTGCGGGCACTGGTCCGTTGTGCGGTGCTGTCATCTCCTCGGCGTTCCGGTTTCAGTCAACGACGTATTCCGATTGCTTCCGCCAAAGACGCGCGGACATTCGCTGCTCGAACTGCAGACAGCCCTACGAGAAATTGGATTCGAAGTCAGTGCTGACCGGGAAGAATTGCATAAAGTTCTGACAGGACGACACCCAACGATCCTACATTTGCGAGATCCGGATCATTTTGTCGTTGTTGCAAATAGCAACGCAAATTCAATCCTCGTATTCGATGCCGTCGGAAATCGTCGGCGAATCCCGTTCGCAAACGTTGAGAGTCGATTTGATGGGTACGCGCTCCATGTTTCCCGTAACGCGAAATTGCCGCTTCCTGCAACGGTCCAACGAAAAACTAACGGAGTGCCGTGTGTACAGTTTGAGACCCTTTACCTTGATCACGGAGACGTGTCCGTTGGGACAGGTCCAGTGACTTACCACTTTCCTGTGCAGAACCTAGGTTCTCAGCCGCTGCAAATTTTGCAAATCGCGGCGGATTGTGGCTGCCTTGAGGCAAATGGGCCGGATGTTATCGAGCCATTTGCAGAATCCGTGATTACGGCCACGTTCCGACATGATCCGGATGCAGCACGGGCGGCATTCGAGCATGAGATCATGGTGACCACGAATGACCCGCTGCATCAGCACGTGTCCCTTGTCGCGGCGGGAAACACAAACACAACGCTGCGTCCGTGGCCGTCTCAACTCGATTTCGGTCAACGTCTAGCTGGCAAAACTCACCTGCAGAGATGTTTCGTGCATTATAACGGTGAAGATGAATCGGTGCTCAGGGACGCGACATTTGAGTGCGCCGCACCCAATGTTCGTTTGAATGTCATGACCCGCGAAGAGTTTCTCGAACGTAGCCCTCCAATGGAAGGCTTGAAACAACAGCGTCTTTTTCGCGCCGATGTACGGATTGTGGAGGTTTTATGGACGCCCACTGAACAGGCAGAGGGTTCGTCTTTTACTGGGACCTTGGTGATTTCCGCGCCGAAATCGGGATTGCCAATAATGCAAGTGCCATTGTTCGGAACCGTTGGGGAATAGATGAAGGTCAGCGATTTCCGGCTGTGTTGCCTTGTCGTCGCTGCTCATGTCGGCCTGCTGACTGGGAGCAATGTGGAGCACCGTCCCACAGTCGACGATACGGTCAGACAGGCGGCCAGCAGGAAAACCAAGCGGCGATTCCTCGTAGGTTCCGGTGCAAGAGCCACAATATTAATTTCTTAAAATTTCGATTTTCCGGAACGGAAGGACGTTGAAATTGTAACACCCTAGTGCGATAAACACTAAACACTAAACGCAACTACGCATGGTTTGGGTTTCTTGACTGAAGCTCAACAATCGGCGCAGGGGATGAATGAAAAACGTGTTTTGGTGGTGTGGAGGACGCAGATGATGTCGAAAATCATGAGTGACCAAAT
>JBDNHJ010000094.1:0-22821 GCA_041688835.1 Fuerstiella sp. | reverse complement strand
GGTCTGCATCGCCGCGACTGGTTGAAGTCACCGGCACCGATTGTTCCGGAGCCATCCTGTCGCTCCCCAAAGACGTCAATTCGATCGGGCAGGCCGCCAGCTGTGACACACGGATTCAGGACGATCCGCTGGTTTCCCCCGTGCATGCGATTTTCACAAGAGAACTGCACAATCGCTGGCTGCTGGAAGATCAGAAAAGTACCAACGGGGTTTGGATTCGAGTCAACCGCATTGCCTTGGCTCATCAGGCTGAATTCCAGCTGGGCCAGCAGCGTTTTGTATTCGAGGTGCGATAAACATGTCGAAAGCTGACACCAAAGTCATCACCATCGGTCGAGCGGCAGACAACATCGTGGTCTTGGACACTGCCAACGTTTCTGCGCACCACGCCCGTCTGACCGTGTCGCCAAACCGCATCGTGCTCGAAGATCTGAAGTCGACCAACGGCACCAGCGTTCGCACCGTCGAAAACAAGACGCAGCGCGCTATCGTCAACCGCGAAGATTTCATCTTTCTGGGTTCAGCGGAATACAGCGTCGCGGAAATTTTGCAACTGGCAGACCAGTCCCTGCCGCCGGCTGTTCAGACTTCTTCGGCCGCTGACAAGACACACGTCGCACCACCTGCGGCGATTCCAAACGCAGTCATCGCTGTCTTTGCGGTCGTGATCGCCGTGGCCGTGTTGTGGTTCAGCATTTGGCAGGACGGCGAACAAGCGGCCGACATCGTCGCCGCAACGATCAATGAAGCTGCGGAAACAGAGATTGACATCGAAGAATCTGGACTTCAGACCATGGAAACCGCCGCCATCAGCCAAGCACGTCCCGCAGTCTCCGACGCCGCGGCCAAGCTTGACGTCACCGACGCCATGTTCGTGGTGTTTTGTCGTGAAGCCGAAACCAACACACCATTCCGCGTGGGGACGGCATTTGCGATCGATGATGGTCGTGTGATAACGTCGGCCTCGGTGATTTATTCGCTCCGCAAACTGATGGAACTGTCGTTCACGGAACCAACCTTATACTCCCCGGCCCAGAAACGCTCCTTCGCGATCACCAAGATGATTGCTCATCCGCAGTTCGAAGAAACAACAGCACGAATCGATGTGGTGCGTGGTACGCCCACATCAGATCGCGACGATCAAATCATTGCCCTGCTGAATCAAAGAACTGTGTTCGACGTCGGTACGCTACAAACCAACGAGCAACTGGTCACGGGACTCAAGCTGCACTCGGAAGATCCTCGCCCCGGGCAAAAACTGCGAGTCATCGGCTATCCGTTTGATGTTGACGATCCGTTCTTCGACGCATCGTTAACGCTTCAAGCAGATCGGCTAACAGTCCGCAGTGCTCCGCTGCTGTTTTTCGACGGACTTTCGGCGGCCGCCTTTGCCGGGCAAATCGATGGAACTCAGGCCGATCAAACCAACCTCGCATTCATCGGCAGTCCGATTCTCGACGCCAACGATCGTGTGATCGGTGTCTACGTGCGACAAACGCCGAGCACCCAAGGCAGCGACCGCTTCGATGGCAGTCTTGCCAGTCAGCTTCAGGAGTCACTTTCCGAATGATCTACCACACCGCGATTTTAACCCTGTTGACGTTCTTGATGGCCTGCCGTTGCTCAATAGCAGACGAAGGCAACGGATTGATTCGCACATCGGAAAACCGCGTGGGCTCAGTGGCGTGGGCCAGTCATGATCCCGTGGCGGCCGTTGTGTCCCGCGTGCAGATTCAAGCCGCTGTGATGGCCGCTCAGAGAAACAAAGTGCTCGGCTTTCGGCAACTGGTCAAGATGAATGTGGTGGACCTAGAAATGGATCAAATGCAGCTAGAAATCGAAGAACACGACCTCCGCCAAGTTCGCAACCTGCGACATTTAAGTAGCCAAAGCTGGCGAAATCATCGCACGTGGTCACAACTGCGAGACAATCCAGATCTCAGTGCCGCGTCGATTCGCAGCGGGCGAGCCTTAAACTTCCTGCTGACTCGACTAGCCGTGACTGCGTTGCCGTACCGCTTCGACCCAAACGACACGCGCTACAGCAGCGGTGTGTTGTCGGAACTGAAAATCGAACCGCAGGTCTTTCAACAGCTCACCTTGCAGCAAAGAAACGTCGACTTCGCCGCCACGTCACTGAATACGGCTGAGATCAGTTATTGGCCTTATATCCTGCGGTGGGACGATTTTTCCCGCCACAAAAGCGACTACGAACAGGCTCGACAGCTAGTTGTGCAGCAAGCGAAACAGAACGGAGAAGCATCCGTCGCTGCTGTGATGGCGATGGAGCAAGCACTACAGAACTTCAACACCGCGTTTGCATCCAGTAAGGCCAGAAGCTGGGCGATCAGCAACGGGCGAACTCTGCAGTACAGTCAGTGCAAAGATTTGTTTCAAGACCTAGGTCGCGAAATGAAGCGTTTGGAAACGACCGGAGATTTACGCCCGTTCCAAAGTCGTGATGGTTACATACCAGAAGAAGACGGCGACCACTTGGTGAACTTTCTGAGTTTCATGAACCGCAACGGTCTGCAATTTAGTCGAGCCAAACCAGGCAGCGAGTCTGCTCATCAAAGCCTGTTCACGCTGATGCGAGCACTGTATCTGACAGTCGAAGACACGGACGAATCGACACGCGTGCTGAGCATTGAAGATCGAGCCCGTGAGGCGACGCAACGACAGCCGACAACGTCTCCAAACAAAGAACGACTCATGCCGCGAGAAACAGAATGACAACCACGTTAAAAACAGCCTGTCCGAGTTGCGGCAAACGTCTGCGGATGAGCGAATCGAAACAAGGCAAGACGGTGCGCTGCCCTGCTTGTCGGGAAACCTTCGTTGCCAACGACGCCGTTGAGGCGTCACAGATGACGATCGATACCACAGCGGCTGCGGTTTCTGTTGATACGACGCAGTTGGTCAAAGACGAAACTCTGAGTGATCTGGTAAGTCCATCGGCACAGAACACGGAGGAGGCAACGCTGCGGAAGCTGGGACGTTTCGAACTGAAATCGGTGTTGGGTGCGGGTGGATTCGGAGTTGTGTATCGTGCCTATGATCCGCAGCTGGAACGCTTCGTGGCATTGAAGGTGCCGACCTTTGGACCGAATCAGAAGACTCGCATTGCTCGATTTTTGGCGGAAGCCAAAGCGGCGGCTCGACTGAAGCACGCCAACATCGTCAGTACGTTCGAAACGGGCAAGGCGGATCGGAAATATTACATCGCGTCTGAATATATTGACGGCGATCTGCTGTCGGCGATGGCCAAGCGTGAACGGTTCAACGCGAAGGATGCAGCGCAGATTGTCTGCAAGTTGGCACAGGCGGTGGCTTACGCTCACAGCCAAGGCATCGTGCACCGGGACATCAAACCGCACAACGTGATGGTCGATTCCAGCGGCGAACCGCAGTTGATGGACTTCGGCTTGGCCAAACGCACAGACGACAGTGCCAATCTGACCACCGACGGAGCCTTACTCGGAACGCCCGCCTACATGGCACCGGAACAAGCACGCGGTGAACTGCAATTGGTGAACCAATTCAGCGATCAATACAGCCTTGGTGTGGTGCTGTATTCCTTGCTAACCGGAGCGACGCCGTGTGAAGGTTCGCCGCATATCGTGATTGCAGAAGTGGCCAAGGGAGAATTTCATTCCGTTCGCGATCGAGACACCAACATCGACCGCACACTGGATGCCATCTGCCAAAAAGCCATGCATCCAGAACAGGCGCAACGATACACCGACTGCGACCAATTCTCCGAAGATCTCGACGCATGGGCCAACGGAAAATCCGTCCTCGCCCGCCCACTCACACCGCTGCAACGCGTCGGCAGAATTCTGGTTGAGCACCAAGTGATGGTCGTTTTGTTCTCGATGATTGTGGTGCTGTCAGGACTGGTGGCTGTGTTCAGTTTTAGACTGTCGCAGCGAGAGGCTGTCATGAAAAATTTGCAAATTACTGACAGCGATCCGGCACGAACGGCTTCAGATGGGCCAGAGTTCGCATCACAGGGATCGTCCGCCGATTCCACGGCCGATTCGCCGCCTTCAAGCCAAGCCAATTATTCGAACGGCTCGCCTGCGTCGAATGTCCCCGCTGAAATTGACTTGCTAAGTCTGGTCGATGTGGATGACTGCCATGTCCTCGGCACATGGACGCAGTCAGAGAACTACATCGAATGCACCAACGAGATCGGGGCGACTCGGATTCAGATTCCGTACAGGATTTCAGGAGAATACAACCTGAGCGCGATCGTGGAGCCGCTCGGAGAAAGAAAGAGTCTAGCCATTGGGCTTTGTATCAACCAAACCTCTTGTCACGCCCTGCTTCACTATAACGGACTGAACGCCTTGGAGAGTATGGGAAATGAGAGTATCCTCGGCGGGCCATCATCAACGACCACGCTTCCCAAGTTTACGACTGGTAGACGATCAACTGTGCGTTGTGAAGTTCGACATGCTGGTGTGCGGGTGCTGGTCGATGGCGTCGAGGTCATCAACTGGAAAGGGGATACCACCAAGCTCAGTCAAAACGGTTATTGGAAAATGCCGTTTCCGGATGCCTTCTACGTAGGCACATTCCGAAGCGCCTATCGTTTTCACAGCATTCAGCTGAAGCCCCTAACTGACCAAGTGGGTACGGCATACATACTACCTCCTCGACTTACAACTTCGAAGAGCCTTCAAGCGGCGGCCGAGACGTTTGGCCACGCTGTCTCGGAGGTCAATGCCATTGTCGCCAAACTGAATCGAACACTTAACACATACGATGACAACGGTGTGCAGACCCTCGACGTCGACGTACATTCAACAGAGGTCACCGATGAACAACTGTTGACCATCGCCAAACTGACGGGGCCAGTGCAAATTCAGTTTTCTCACGGAAAGTACAGTGGCACAGAGGGATTCGCCGCTATCGGGCAAATGACGAATCTTCGACAAATCTGGTTCTGGAATTGTCAGTATGTGAATGAACAAATCCTTCAGGCGGTGGCGAAGTGCAAGACGCTTCGCGGGATCTCGCTCAGTCATCAGAGAATGTCGGACGCAGAGATTGACGCTTTGTGTCAAATTTCAGGTTTAGAGGAATTATGGATCGACGGAACGGGCCTCACTGATTCGAAGATCGAACGAGTGGCGACGGCACTACCGAGGCTCACGGAACTGGTGATGGGCGGAAACCGCGAAAGTAAGGATGTCACGGATGCTGCAGTGGCAAGCCTCGTCGGACTACAAAAATTGGAAGTTCTGGATATCAGAGACACTGTCGGCTTCACAGATGAATGTGTCCCGGCGTTGGTGAAGATGACGACGCTGCGAGAATTGAACATCGGAGGGACATCAATCACCCAGACAGGCTTCGAACGGTTACAAGCGGCGATTCCGACGGCAAACATTGATTGGCGACCAAGGAAACCTGAAGACAATCAGACTGAACTCGATCTGCTGTCAGTGGTTAATGTTGCGGAACGGACGTTGGAGGGCCAGTGGAGTCTGGTTGACGGAACTCTCACGTCACAGTACGAGGCCAACACGAAACCAACACTTGAGATACCTGCGCAGCCGCCGAACGAATTCACGCTCATTGCCGAAGTCACGAGAACCTCAGCTAGCGCCCTCGGGCTGCATATTTGTTTTCCGTTTTACTCCGAAAGCACGGGCATCTACATTGGCGGGTTCTATGGAACTGGGATCGCGACAATCGATGGTGCAGATTACAAGAGCAACAAGACATCCTTGCGCTCGTACAAACCGTTCGTAGCAGGGGTAACGAAGATAATCGAAATTCGTGTCAAGGGAAAAGCAATCGAACTCCGTGTGGATGACGAAACTGTTTTACGCTTCGAAAGCAACGGAGAAACACTTGGCCCCGGTTGGACGTGTGAACATCCGAATTGGATCACACTTGGTTGCGTAAGTGCAGAATTTCGAATTTCAAAGCTGACGCTCATCGGACACTCCGGGCCGATTGTTGTTCCGCGGTCAACGAACGTGGCTGCGAATGCCGTCGCTGAGCAGGTGGATGTCGCTAGCGCTGCTTCGGTCCCACCAACTGCAGTCTCATCCGCTATGGATTCCGCGGCAGGTTCGACGGAGGATGCCGCAGAGGACTCGATTCCCGCGTCCCAAGTTGAAAATGCCGCAGATACGCCAACGGGGCTTTTGATGCTCACGACATTTCTGAGAAGTGACGCACTCCGCGACGTGAAGGTGACTGTTTTCGATCAAGACGGAAACGAATTCAAAACGGTGTCCACCGATACGCGAGGTCGAGCGGCCTTCCGAGATGTGCCCTTTGGTGATTACGAGTTCTTGTGTCAAACCGAATCCTCGGGCATCAATCTCGCCAGACGCTTGGCCAGACGAGAACTGTATCGGCCGACACGAGGCAAGCTGGCAATTGCCAAGGCTCAGAGCACGAAGCGTCGAATCGATTTGCGGCCCGCCCGCGAGATCAGGGTTGAGTATGCGGAAGTCGTTCCTAACGCCGACCTAGTCTCGTTGACCACCGGCAACTCACGTACAGGCACGATCACGGAAGCTGTCACAGCCACCTGTTTCTTTCCATTAAGCGGCATGTCGAACAGAAGTCAGTCGTCGATACGACTGGAATCTTCGAGCACGGATGAGTCATTGCAACTGCGTTGTCTGCCAGCGGGTACGATCATCGATTTAGGCGATGTGAAATTCGACAATGTCGCTGAAACGACCGACGAATGGACGAGTGCTGCGACTGTGACCTTGGCTGCTGTCCATGAAGATCACGTCTATTTATTTCAGCACCAAGACGGTCACCGCTTCAAGCTGCGAATTTCTCAGGTCAACTAGCACGAACGAGCAGGGCACCGACCTTCAGCGGCTGCCGATTTCCGGTTGGTGCCGGCGTAGAAAACAGTGCGACGCTTAGTGGCCGGATTTTGATTGCGTAGGGTGGGGGAAATTGCCTAAGCAACTGGAAACGCAGCACGTTGCTGATTGGTGACACGGACTTTCACAGAAACGCTGCGGCCGCGTCGATCGCCCTGCCTTCGTCGTTTGGCCCCTGTGTTTGCGGCGTGTGTGAAAATTCGCAGAAAATAGGCAACCGGTTCGCTGCATCTGCTGATACTGTATCGTGTAGGGCCTGCTGGCGTATTTTTTTCGACCTTGATTGCAGCGCATGATTCAGATTTAACGTCCTCTCTTTGAAAAGTGCTGTTATGCCTTGGAATGTCGACGCCGCCATCAAGCACCTTGAAGACAATGCTGAGTCCAGTCCGGCGAAACAGTGTGGACTGTATGTTCGCCTAGCAATTAACGCGGGTGGTTTGAGTGTTGTTCCCGGAGGTTCGGCTGGGAATTATGGCCCCAACCTTGTGGCCGAAGGGTTTCGTCTCGTCGAATCCTGTTCGGCAGATTCGGGCGATCAGCCGTGGACAACCGTCTTCAAAAAAGGAGACGTTGTGATCTATGACGGTGACGCATCGAAAGGCCTGCCGCACGGACACGCGCAGATGCATACCGGAAAGAGCGGCTTTCGGAAGGTCTGGATTTCGGACTACAAGCAGGCTGGGTTCTGGTGCTACAGCCAGACACGTCTCGCATTAAGAATCTATCGGCACGGGCATATCCAGAGCCGTCCCGCCGCCATGCCGATTCCGACCCTGCCTCTGGATCTCGATTGTGGCACGCCACGGGCGCCGACCGGTGTGCCTCCGCGTCGCACACCAACGAACGGTCCCCAGCTACTGCCTTATCCTGGCAGGCTGAGTCAGTACGGCAGTCGAGGCACGGCGGTCGAAGCCATTCAGATTCGACTCACACAGCTCGGCTGGCCGTTGAACCCGGATGGTTCGTTCGGCAACCTGACAAAGTCGGCCGTCGTTTCCTATCAGACAACCAACAGACTCAGCCCGGACGGCCAAGTTGGCAGCAACACTTGGAGCAGCCTCTTCGGCTAGCGCTAAGAACCGTCCACAAAGAAGTTGCCGATTTAGCGGAACGGCGCGAGCCGTCCGGTGTCGCAAAACCGGAGGACTTGCGCCCTTCCGCTACTATGACAATGAGTGGTCTTGGTTTTACCAAGAAAATTACGCACGGGTGCTTACGAACACGGTCATTGCCCGTCGCGGCCCACTACGGCGTGTCTGTGGCCACCTTGTCGCTGGCTGACAATCCTGCTTGGCGGTCGGCATCGGCTTTGTTGAGTGCCTGCAAATAGGCTTTGGCCGCCGCTTCGATAATGTCTGTGCTAACGCCCTTGCCCAGATAGTGGCGGCCGAGCACGTTAATCATCACACGCACTTCGCCCTGAGCGTCTTTGCCTTCTGATACGCTGCGAACGTTAAAGTCTTCCAGCTTAGCCGTCATTTCCGTGATGCGTTCCATCGTCCGGAACACGGCGTCAATCGGACCATGTCCGATGGCCGCATCATTCATCACCGGTTGACCTTCGCACTGCAATCCCAACGTTGCCGTGGGGATCGCCGCCGAACCGGCGGACGTGTGAAAGCTGATCATCTTCCAACGGTCAGGAGCGTCTGCCAGTCGATTGTCCACCAAAGCGATGATGTCTGAATCGAAGACTTCCTTCTTTTTGTCCGCCAGTGCGATGAAGTCGTCGAACGCTTTTTGCAACCCTTCATCGTCCAGTTCGAAGCCCAGTTCGGCCACGCGATCCTTAAACGCATGACGCCCGCTGTGTTTGCCGAGTACCAGATTCTGGCCGACGTAACCCACATCTTGCGGTCGCATGATTTCGTACGTGGTGCGTTCTTGCAGCATGCCATGCTGATGAATGCCGGCTTCGTGAGCGAACGCGTTTTGGCCCACAATGGCTTTATTGCGTTGCACCTTCATGCCGGTGATCGAAGACACCAACTTGCTGACCGGCACCAGTCGTTCTGTCTTAATCTTTGTATGCACGCCGTAAAAATCGGCGCGAGTTCGCAGTGCCATCACCACTTCTTCCAAAGCTGCATTACCCGCGCGTTCTCCCAGTCCGTTGATCGTGCATTCGACCTGTCGAGCACCCGCTTCGATGGCGGACAAGCTGTTGGCCACGGCCAGACCCAGATCGTTATGGCAGTGAGTACTAATAATCGCCTGCTCGATATTCGGGACGTTTTTCTTCAAGTACGAAATCACTTTGAAATAGTGATTCGGTGTGGCATAACCCACGGTGTCAGGAATATTGACCGTGGTGGCTCCAGCAGCAATCGTCTTTTCGACGACTTCGCACAGAAAATCCAGCTCCGTGCGGACTGCATCTTCGGGTGAAAATTCGATGTCATCACAGAACTCTTTGGCGTCTCGGACCGACGCCACCGCACGTTCGATGATTTGCTGCTTGTCCATCTTCAGCTTGTGTTCGCGATGAATCGCGCTGGTTGCCAAAAAGACATGAATTCGCCGTTTGGCCGCATTCGCCAGCGCGCCTTTGGCTTTGGCAATGTCGGCGTCCAAGCTGCGCGCCAACGCGCAGATCGTCGTTCGATCGCCGAAGCGATCTGCGATTTTTTGCACGGCTTCAAAGTCGCCGGGCGAGGCTATCGGAAAGCCGGCTTCGATGACATCGACGCCCAGATCCACCAGAGCTCGAGCCACCTCCAGCTTCTCTTTGGTGTTCATGCTGCAGCCGGGAGACTGCTCGCCATCACGCAACGTGGTGTCGAAAATAATAATTTGATCACCGGACATCGAAGACTCCTGAGGGGTTGGAATCGAGGTGCTGTCTGCAGGGCTGCAACTATCAAAAAAACCCTGAGGCAGAACCTCAGGGTTGTAATGAATCGCGTATTTACAGCGGACGTACCTGAGGCTTACTTCATGTGGAATGAAGTGGTAGCAGGGTCAGGTTGTTTCGCAAGCTGCTCATCGGGGTGAACTCTACACACAAAAATTCGTTTATCAACCCCTGCTGACACCAGAATTCACAGTCGGGTTCACCCATCACGGCCTTTCATTGACGTCGGAACGAAAACTGACGTGGCGGCGGCAGGATGCCGCCGAGACTTGAAACCAGACTGCATCGACAGCCTGAAATCGCGGTACTACATTTCGCATGGAGTGATTCGTCTAATGATGATTGTTGCTGCCTTCGGATGTTAGGCCGCCTGCGATTACGGTGTCGAACAGCAGATCGGCCCGCTCATTAACCAGTTCACGAGCGATCGGTAAAACCTGTAACAGCGTGTCGTCCATGACTGGCAATTTGACCCGCTTCAGAACCTGATTCAATCGCATGAACAAGCGTCGATCGTCGGCGTAGTCGTACAGAAACTGCTCTTCGAGAAAGCGATCGATAAACCACGCCAACTTATCCGTTTTGGTGTTCGACATCAGATTCACACAGGATTCCACCAGCAACGTGTCGACCTGTTTGATCGCCGCATAAAAGCGATCCAGTAGCGTTTCGTCGCGACTGGACAACACATCGTCCAGCAGTAACTCGACCACGATGTGTCCCAGAAATCCCGGACGATGGTCGTATTTGTCTGGCATGTGCCGCCGAAATTCCCGACCCAGTTCGCCTTCCAACTGTTGAAACAGCGCACAACGATGAAAGATGTCGTCGTCTTGGTGGTGTTGCAGAATCCCTAGGCCAATCTGACGCACCTCGTCGGACGTTGTTGCGGCCACCACCGGTTCCACCAATCGTTTGCGAGCTCGAACCTTGCGATTCACAACGCTCAGCCAGTCCGGCACGGCTGTGCCAGCCAAAAACAAGGGGGTGTCGAGAAATCGGTAACCGTGCGAAAGATAATTCACGAAGACGCTTTCAGATGCCGTACAGCGGACGAAATCGAGCATTCAATTGTTGCATCAACGGTGCGTTCGAAAGCGACGTTCCGGTCACCACTTCCACCAACCGGCTGGCGGTGAAGCGTTGTCCATGATCATGAATGTGTGCTCGCAACCAGTTCAATAGCGGCGTGAATTCGCCCTTCGCGAACAGCAGTTGCAGGTCGCCCAGTTCCGCTTCTGCCGCCGCGTAAAACTGCGACGCATACATGTTGCCCAGCGCATAAGTTGGAAAATATCCCAACAGCCCGGCACTCCAGTGAACATCCTGCAGACAGCCTTGAGTATCGTTTGGCGGCGTAATGCCAAAGTCCGACGTGAAACGACTGTTCCACGCTTCAGGGACATCCGCTGGTTTCAGTCGGCCCGAAATCAGGTCTCGCTCCAGATCAAATCGCAACATAATGTGTAGGTTGTAGGTGACCTCATCCGCCTCAACACGAATAAACGAAGGACTGACGGTATTCACGGCGAAATGAAATTCGTCCAGAGAACTGGAACTCAAAGCGTTCGGAAATAAGGCTTGAGCTCGCGGATAAAAATGCTGCCAGAACGCACGACTGCGACCGACCAGATTTTCCCACATCCGCGATTGCGATTCATGAATTCCCAGCGAAACAGAACTGCCCAATGGCGTCCCGAATGCATGTTCGGGCAATCCTTGTTCGTACATTCCATGACCAGATTCGTGTAGCGTTCCGAAGAAGGCTGATGAAAAGAAGGACTCGTCATAGCGTGTGGTTAGGCGGCAATCGCCCGGCCCAAAACCGCTGCAGAAGGGGTGTGTGGTGACATCCAACCGACCTTTGTGAAAGTCGAAACCGATGGCCGACGCCGCTTCGCGTCCCAGTATGGCCTGCTGATCCGTCGGGAAATGTTGCGACAACAACGCCGTGTTGGGCGTCTTGGGAGCTGCCTTGATGGCGTCCAACAGCGGCACCACTTCCTGACGCAAGGCATCAAACACGGCCGCCACATCTGCACTGTTGGCGCCCGGTTCGTATTCATCCAGCAAAGCATCGTACGGTTCACCGCCTTCCGCAAATCCGACAGCCGCTGCCTCTTCGCGCTTTAAGGCAATGATCTGTTCCAACCATGGACAGAACGTCTTGAAGTCGCTTCTTGATCGAGACTCAGCCCAGTGGTGTTGAGCCAAGGCAGAGACGCGAGAAATTTCTTCGACCAATCGCTGTGGCAATTTGCGCGAACGATCGTAGGCGCGACGGATCTCACGAATATTTACCGCCGTGTCAGAATCTGCAGCGTCGTTCAGCTCGCTGTCCGCCAGCTGATTCAGGAGATCTCCGATCTGGGGAGTCGTCGACCATTCGTGAGCGACTCCGGACAGTAGACTTAGCTGATTGGCTCGATGTTCGTTTCCGCCCGACGGCATGTAGGTTTCGCGGTCCCAGCTGAGGACCGAACCACACGAACCGAGCAGTGCGGATTTGCGAACCAACAACAAAAGTTGCTGGTACAGCGTTTGAGGGTCAGCCATGGTTTTGGGGTGGGGAAGTTTTGGGGAGGGTGATGAGTTGGATCGGGGCTGGGGGGGGTAGTAAGAAGCTGGCGTTGAGCCGACTATTGGTTTGCGCAAGTCTCTGCACCAAGTACAAAAGGCCCGGAGGCCGACAGGCATGCAGGACACAGTCATCGCTGTATCGGCACTTCTGGTCTTTCACCACTCCTAGACATCACCAGGGCCTGATGGCCCCGGCAAAGGCTGTGTCGGCCCATTCGGGCTTGAGTCGCAGATGGCAATTCCCATTTCACTAATGTTCCCTTGCTGAAATCCTTGCCGGCGTTGCCCGCCGGGCCTTAACCGCTTGGAGCAACAACACCGACAACACCGACGACACACTCACACCGAATGAACGGTTACCAAAAAACAGACGCCGTCCGGAAGGGCGGCGTCTGTGTCTGTGGTTTACGAAGTGACTTAGCTGTCGTGTTCGGCTACTCCAAAATCATGTCTCGAACAGTGGCACCGGTAGGAATCATCGGCAACACGTGTTCCTGATACACGCACAGCACGTCCAGCAGGTACGGCCCGTCGTGATTGATCATCTCGGCAATCGCTGCCGGCAATTCTGCTTTGGTGCGAACCTGACGACCTTTAATGCCGTAGCCTTCCGCGATTTTTACGAAGTTTGGATAGGTTTCTTCTGGCTGACTTCCGTCGCCGTCACCGAGAGCTTCTGGCTTATCGGCTGGGCCCAGATAGGTATGAGCACGCCGACCATCCATAAAGCGGTCTTCCCATTGAGTCACCATTCCGAGGTGCTGGTTGTTCAGCAGGAATGTTTTGACCGGAAGATTTTCGCAGGTCAACGTGGCCAGTTCCTGAATGTTCATTTGGAACGAACCATCACCGTCGATATCAATCACCAACGCGTCGGGAAACTGAGTCTGAACTCCCATCGCGGCTGGCAGGCCGAAGCCCATTGTGCCGAGCCCCGAGCTACTTAACCATCGGCGAGGCTCGGCGAATTTGTAGTACTGAGCCGCCCACATCTGATGCTGACCAACGCCCACTGTGATGTAGGTGTCTCGATCCTTGGTCTGCCGATACAGTTCTTCGATGGCGGCCTGCTGCAGGATTTCGGTATCGGAATCACGGTAGCCCAGCGGATACTTTCGCTTCCATTCTGCGATCTGAGCCGTCCATTCGCTGATGTCCGGAATGTCGGCATCCGTCATGGTGGCGTTCAGAGCAACCAAGGCTTCTTTGAGGTCCGCGTTGACGGGAATGTGGGCCTCTTTGTTCTTGTGGATCTCCGACGGATCGATGTCCACGTGGACGATTTTGCCGTGCTTGGCAAATTCTTCCAACTTGCCTGTGACTCGATCGTCAAAACGAACCCCAAACGCCAGCAGCAGGTCTGACGACTCAACCGCGTAGTTGGCGTAGGCTGTGCCGTGCATGCCCAGCATGTGCAGTGATTGTTCGTGTTCGCCAGGGAAAGCTCCCAGTCCCATCACCGTCATGGCGACCGGAATTCCGGTCCGCAACGCGAACTCTCGCAGATGTTCCGAGGAATCGCTAATGATGCATCCGCCACCGACGTACAGCACGGGGCGCTTCGACCGACGCACGGCCGCCAAAACCTGACTGATTTGTTCAGGAGCCGCTTTGCGAATCTGCGGACGATAGCCTGGCAGGTCGAATTCTGGATCGAAATCGATTTCTTCAATCGGCAGCGTCGCCTGTTGAACGTCTTTCGGAACGTCGATCAGCACGGGACCGGGGCGACCGCTGGTGGCGATAAAAAACGCTTCTTTGACGATCCGAGCAACGTCACGGACGTCCGTGACCAAATAATGATGCTTCGTGATGGCGCGGCAGACTTCGACCATCGGTGTTTCCTGAAACGCATCGGTTCCGATGAATTTCTGGGGTACTTGGCCTGTGATCGCGATCAGCGGAACACTGTCCAGCTTCGCGTCAGCAATACCGGTGACGAGGTTCGTCGCTCCGGGACCACTTGTCGCCATGCAGACGCCAGCGTGTCCGGTGGTTCGTGCAATGGCTTGAGCCGCAAAGCTGCCGCCTTGTTCATGCCGTGGCAGGATTGTCCGAATACGATCTCGCTTAGCTCTGAGCGACTGGTGCAGAGGCATACTGCAGCCGCCGGGGTAAGCGAAAATATATTCTGTCCCCATGCGGATCAGCATTTCGACCAGAATGTCGGCGCCGTTCATGGTTTCAACGGATTTGTTTTGTTCAACAGTAGCCAATTGAGTCACCTCAAAAACGCTGGAGAGATTCGACAGCAGAAACGTGCCACGCAACGGAAATCCCGCCGGCACAAACAGACGCGTCGCAAAAGATGTGTGCATCTAAGTTTACGGGCGTCAGGCCGTACGATCGACCCTGGAATAGCGCCGATTTAGCCGAATCAGCCAATTCGCAGGCAGAACCCGGTAAAGTCGGCCACCAGACGGTGGTGTTTACGCTACTGGAGCTGTCTGGATGCCGCATTCCTGACGGACGACCAGCAAACGCGAATCACCGGCACCGGCCTGCCGTCTGCCGAATCCGAGAATCATCGCCAGACTAGGCTGCCGCGTTCGAGAACTTGCCTGACATCATGAGACCAGCCGTTTTGGCGCGAGCCACGGACTTGAGGCGGGAAAACGCATCGTGTTTCGAAGTCCGTGGCTTACGTCGCAGCCTGCGTTTGAAAGTCAACTTGGCCATTGCTGAGTTGGATGGTGCTGGGGAATTCTTGCGCCAGATCGTTGCTGTGGGTCACACACAGCAACGCCGTGTCATTTTCCGCCGCCATCTTCAACAGCAGTTGTCCCACGGTGGCAGCCGTGGCGGGGTCGAGATTTCCGGTGGGTTCGTCCGCCAGCAGCAGCGATGGTTGTAAAATCAAAGCTCTGCAAACGGCGACGCGCTGCCGTTCCCCGCCAGAAAGTGCAGCGGGGCGGTGAGTCAACCGATCCTGCAAACCGACCTGTTCCAGTAGATCTTTCGCTCGGGCCAGCGTTGCTTTCTTATCGTGACGAAATCCAGCCAGCGTGGGCAGCAGAACATTTTCCAACACGCTGCACTGCGGCAACAGCTGGTGCTCCTGAAACACGAACCCGATATGCAGATTACGAAATTCGGCCAACTTCACCTTCGACAACGTCCACGGGTTCTGCCCCAGAATATTGACCACACCGCCGCTGGGCTGGTCCAATGTGCCGGCCAAATACAGCAACGTACTTTTGCCACACCCAGACGGCCCTTGCAGGGCCACGGCGTCTCCCGACATCAGCTGCAGGTTGATATCGTCCAGAATCGTGAGGTCACCTCGGGCAGACGAAAATGTCCGATTGACGTTATGCATTTGCAACACGATGGGCATGGTGATGAAATTCTGCTGCGAATTTAAAAAGGCAAGGCCGGAAGACGTTGTCAGCGGTGGATTGTAAATTGTTCTGCATCAAAGCGTTAGCCATGGACGTCGACGATTTACCACGGAACGCCGAAACCGCTATGCGATCGCTCACGCATGAGTGTTTATTTGGATGAATTCCGATTGGCGGCTCCCAATCCGCAGAGCCGGCTCCCCCGCCCTCGTCCGCCCACGCATTTTCTAACCCTCCATTTTCTAACGATTTGTCCTGTAGTCAGTCACTCAAGACCTGCCAATTGTTCAGTGGAATGATTGTTAGAAAATGTCAGGTTAAAAAATAAGGTCCGATCATGGTCAAGGGACGCATTGTCCTTGGTGTTTCATCTATGGCCGTCCGCGAATCGACGGTTGGAATCAATCCGGCAGCAAAATTGTTCGCCGGTGGAATTCGTGTAGGATGCAACGGCTAGCGCTCAATACGCCCCGCGTTATTTTCACAAAGCCAATCCAGAGATGCTCAATACTTCGCTGTCATTCAAACGTCCCGACGCTGATCTGACGTTGCTAGAACTGCTGGCACTTGAGTACCCCAACGTCGATGCCGCGATCGCCGAAATGGCGCGGCTCGCAGCCGTGCAAACGCTGCCCAAAAGTGCGGTTCACGTGATTAGCGATATTCATGGCGAAGACAAAAAGCTGCAACACGTGATTAACAATGCGTCCGGAACGCTGCGACCACTGGTGGAAGAAATGTTCGCTGGCCGCATGGATACCGCTGAAATTGCGGAGTTTCTGAAGCTGACGTTCTATCCTGCAGAAGTCACAGAACGACTGCGGCAGACTCTGACGCAGCCTGTTGAGCTTCGGACATACGCCGTGCGGATGCTGGCGCCGCAGCTTGAGCTCCTGCGGTATCTGGTGTCTAACTACAGCCTGCGATTGGCCACCCGATTGTTTCCCGAAGAATACAGCGAACTGCTGCTGGAGTTGCTGCATTCTCCGTCCACAGAACGGGGCCCGAAATTCGTGGACGCGATGCTGGATGAACTGGTCCGCCGCGGAAAGGCGCTGCACCTGATTCATCTGTTGGGACGTCTCATTCGCAACCTAGCCGTCGACGAACTGATCATCGCCGGTGACTGCTGGGATCGCGGGCCGCGTGGAGATCGTGTCGTCGACTATCTGCGCC
Organism: Fuerstiella sp.; assembly: GCA_041688835.1. GTDB lineage: Bacteria > Planctomycetota > Planctomycetia > Planctomycetales > Planctomycetaceae > Fuerstiella. Next base: position 5,998 of record JBDNHJ010000094.1, on the reverse strand, counting down.
TGCAGCCCAACGTCGAATTCATCTGGGGCAATCACGACGCACTGTGGCTGGGAGCGGCACTTGGCAACGAGGCTTTGATCTGCACCGTGCTGCGCGTCTCGCTGCGATACCGAAGAATCGGCCAGCTCGATGAAGGCTACAGCATTCCTCTGACGCCACTCGAACACCTCGCGCGAACCGTTTACGCGGACGACCCGGCTGAATACTTTATGCCCAAAAGTGAAGGCATGCGGCCGGGTGATGTGGTGGCGCGCATGCAAAAAGCGGCGGCCATCATGCAATTTAAATTGGAAGGTCAGCTGATCGAACGAAATCCGCTGTGGAAGCTGGGCCATCGACGACTGCTGCACAGAATCGATCACGCTGCGGGCACAATCGAAATCGACGGTCAAACTTACGATCTGCGAGACCAACAATTTCCGACGATTGATCCAGAACGGCCGTACGAGTTGTCTGCAGAAGAATCCATCTGCCTTGCGCGATTGAAGCATTCGTTTCTGAACAGCCAAAAGCTGCAGGAGCAAACGCGTTTTATGGTCGGCAACGGTTCAATGTACCTCCGCCGCGACGATTGTCTGATCTTTCATGGATGCGTGCCGGTGAACGCAGATGGTGAATTTCTGCCGCTCGTTGTCGATGGACGGGAACTCAGGGGCCGTGAGCTGTTTGAAGGCATCGAAACGGTTGTGCGTCGTGCCGTGATGAAGGCCGCCGAACCAGACCTCGATTTTCTGTGGTATCTGTGGAGCGGTCCGCGGTCACCATTGTTCGGCAAGGATCGAATTGCAACGTTCGAACGCGACTTTATCCAAGACAAAACGGCTCACCGGGAAACAAAGGATGCGTACTTCGCACTCATTCATGAAGTCGATTTTTGCGACCGAGTACTCACGGAATTTGGCATGGCCCCAGAATCGGGCATGATCGTCAACGGTCATGTTCCCGTGAAAGTGGAAGCCGGAGAATCGCCGCTCAAACGCAGCGGAAAAGCCATCACTATCGACGGCGCATTTTCTGAAGCGTATGGCGACTACGGCTACACACTGGTTCTGGAACCCGATCGAATTGTGCTGGCCGAACATCATCATTTCGAATCCGTCGACGCGGCTCTTCGAGACGGCATCGACATCGTCCCGACCGTACAAGTGATCCGCAAGTACGACGAACCACGCTGCATGCGCGACACGGAACGTGGCCAGCGAATTGGTTATCGGCTGCAGATGCTAGAACGGTTGATCGAAGCTTACCAGACGAACCGCCTGCACGAACGCGTCAAAAATTCCTCCACAGATGCGATGGCCAACCGTGACGTTTTTCGTGCCACATCTTAACGAAGTCGACTGCTATTCGACGAAACTGCGACTGGCAAAGGCTTTCGAAAAACGAACTTTAATTTATGCTTCAGCTGAAGCTCTATAGGACGAAATCAATGACCGAAGTTATCAATCATCAGCGCGGGGCACGAAAACACGTCTTCGCGTTGTTTGTGTTCGTTGCCGTCTGCTTTGGTGTCGCGTCAACCGGCGCTTTGTTTCCGCCTGATGAATGGTTCAGATCCTTGACTCGGCCAAGCTTCGCGCCGCCGGACTGGTTGTTCGGTCCGGTGTGGTCGATGCTGTACCTGATGATTGCAATTTCCGGCTGGCTGGTCTTTACGTCAAATTCGTCCGGACAAAAACGCACCGCCATGATGATGTTTGGTATTCAGTTAATACTAAATGCCGTTTGGTCCGCGATCTTCTTTGGCCTGCATCAACCCGGTTGGGCGCTGGTCGAAATCGCCATGCTGTGGATCGCCATCGTCTGCACAATTCTGCTGTTCCGTCGTCATTCTAAGTTGGCGGCCGCTTTGCTGATGCCATATCTGGCGTGGGTTAGTTTCGCCGCTGTTTTGAATTATGGATTTTGGTCACTGAACTAATATGGCATCGGGAAGTGGTGATCATGTCTTTTCCAGAGAGCCGCTGCCGCCCTACGAGTCCTGCGACGATTTGCCTGATTTGCTGGATCGCTCTCTTGCCAGAGGCAGCAGGAACTGCGCGAACAAAAACAGCACCAGCGGTGTGATCCACAGAATGCGGCCGATTTGCAGAGCCCACTGTGGCAATGTGGCCACTTGGGCGACCAACAAGAACGCGACCAGTCCGAACAGCAGATACGTCAGCACGCCGCAGCCAATGGCGGTCATCTGAGTCTTAAACGCGCTGCGTTCTGACACACCGTCGAAATGAACATCCACGGTTCGTCGGCGCCGCAACGATTTCTGAAGTCCTTCCATCAGTTCCAGCGTGTTCGAAAATTGTTCCATGCCCTGCTGACAGGCATTCGCATCCACCAGTCTGGCGGTCAGGTTGTGCAAGACCTGCGCTTGAAATTCGGCGTTGTGATCGTTGGCTGGATTCGGCAACGCGGTTGTTAATGACAATGTGTCTCCGTTTTGAAGTTTCGCGAAGATCGAAGCCTGTTCCCCGTTGGTCTCCTGATCGAACAACAATGTCGCGGGTGGTGCGTGCTGTTCTGATGTGCCCGACGATGCCAGCGTGATACTGCGCGACAGCAGCCGGCCGTCTGGACCGGGAACGTCCAGCGCTGTCACCTGAGTAAACTCGTAGCCACAGCCGCACAGGGCGTCCACGCCCAGCAACTGAGCTTCCGCGAGGCTTTCTTCTGTCAATGGAAACACCAGCCTCATCTGCTGGATGCCAACTTCGGAATGTTTGGCTTGGGCTACGTCAGCAACGTACCATCGTCCGGTCAAAGGCACGATGCCTTTTTCGCTTTCGTCCAGCAGCAGATGTAGTTCAAAGCTATAGGCCGTGGACACGTTTTGTGGCGATAATATGAGCACGTGACAGCCCGCCTGAGATGCCTGCCGCGCCATCGCCATCGACTGGTCGACATCGGCCACCGCGATCAGCACCGCTTCGCAAGTCGGATCGACAATGGCTTCTTCTGGAGAACTCACCAGAGAGTACGTGATGCCGCGCTCGGACATCGCTGCCGCCAGTGAGCCGCTGACGCAGGACGCGCAGATCTGATGCTGATCAGACGCCTGTAACGCGGCTGCAATGAAGACGGCTTCTGGGCATTCTCCCACGATCGCAAAACGCATGGACGATTTTCTATCTGTTAAAGCACTCGTATCGAAACACTCGGTTGACGATTGTCGTGTTGCCCGGCAAAGTGTGGCCTATTCAATCACACCAAACGTTGCATCTAAAGGTTGTGTATTAGGTGGTAGGCAGGTTTCCCGGCCTTGGCAACGTCAAATCCTAAATCCATTCGCCGGAAGTCCATTTGTCATGAGTGCCACATCTTCTTCGGTTCATGAAATGAACCACTCACTGGTCGATCATCACCTCAGCCGCCTGCGTTCGACCGACACGCCCAGCGCGGCGTTTCGTCACCACATTCGGATGCTGTCCACATTACTGCTGGCACAAGCCACGCGAGAACTTGCTACAGTGACCTGCACGGTCACTACACCACTGAAGACCATTACCGCCAAACACTTGCACGGTCGAATCGCAGCCGTTCCCATTCTGCGGGCTGGGCTGGGGATGGTCGAGCCACTGACGGATCTGATTCCAGAAATCGAAGTTTGGCACCTTGGGCTGTATCGCGACGAAGCCACGGCCGAACCGGTACATTACTACGACAAGCTGCCTCGAAGCAATCCCACTGATGTTGCCATGGTGCTGGATCCGATGCTGGCCACCGGTGGTTCCGCAGCGGTCGCCATTCAAACGCTGAAAGACTGGGGCGTGCCCCAGATCTTGATGCTGTCGATTATTTCGACGCCAGAAGGCATCCAACGGCTGACCACCGAATTCCCGAAAGTTCCGATCTATACCTGCGTGATTGATGAGAAATTGAACGCTCAGAATTTTATCGTGCCCGGCTTGGGTGATGCCGGTGATCGAATCTTTAACACATAAGGCAACACGCATGTTGCGGAGCTGTCCGAATCGCGATTGTTCTGTTAGACCTCAATTTGCCAATGGTCATTGTGCCCGAAAACGACGCCACGATGCGACACCAGTCGGCAGGCTTGGCACCGAAAATGAAACTGGTGGAACGGTTCTCGAGAAGGCATCGGGCTCTTTGCGGCTCGCCACGATTTGCCGCAAGACGGACACGGCCGATTGTCTTCATCCGTTTCGTGTCCCCAATGCCGCAACAAATAGCAGTACGATGAGATGCCTGTTGCGTGTTCCAAATCGGCCGCGAGCTCTCGGCCATGCTTCAGCAATTCGCTGTCGTGGCCAGCCAGTTGCTGATAGGCCGGCAGTTCGAGTGCTCCGCCTTCCAGAAAAATTCGATCATGGCAGCGGCAGGATTCCCCCCAGTCGAATAGCTCTTCGCGCAGTCGGTCAGGAATCGGCAGCAACTGCAACGGCAAACAAACCCCACGCCCGCCGTGAAAAACAGGGCTGGCAATGTGCAGAAAATGAGCGAACAAATACAACGACTTCGCCGACTTTAACGTCACGCCTCGAACCGAAACCTGGTCATCCAGCATCTCCCAAACCGGTTCCGCTCCGAATTGCCGCACCACAGATGCCAGCGTGTTCTGCCCCCATTGCGACAGGTAGCGATTGTCGGCGGCATGCCGGTGCGACAAATGGACGTAGGCCTGAAACGTGCCGTGGGACCAGCCGGTGACATAATTGCTGTAGATTTGTCCGTTCTTCAGCAGCGTTCCCAGATGAGCCTCAGCCACCGCCACCAATTCGGCTTCCTCGTGGTCAATGTGGGGCGTAAAAGTGACGCTTGCGAGCAACATCCGAGACCAGAATTAAGATTGCGTAGACCAGCCGTTTGGGTGTTAGCGTGGGGTTTCGCGAAAAAAGAAGGGGGCTAGTCGTTGAACAAAATTAGATGCCACCATTAAACGAAAAACGCCTGTCCATACCGAACCTTGCGAACCTTGCGAACCTTGGACACCCTAGACGAATGCCCTGCAGTTGATCATTTGGCATGACACATTCACCACTAGATCTCGAAATCCTTCTCTGATTTTTCATCGCCACCAAACGAACCACGGAAATCCGCCGCAGCGGCTTTCACGGTTTTGTCGGGGCCAGCCAGCTTCAGGTAATACACGCCGCCGTCTTTCAGCATCAAGATCACTCCATGCATTCGATAATCCGGGGCTGCAATGGTTTCTTGCAGCAACGGCGGACTGCCGGGCTTGGGCTTCTTGTAGATTCCTGATACATCTACGAACACGTATTCGTTGTCACCCGCCATGCCTTTGGTAACCTTCGATTCTCGACCAGCACCATCGAACTGACCAACCCACCGCGTGACGTTGTCGGACATGCCACCACCACCGCCGCCAAAGTTAAAGATACTCAGTTCTGCGTCGTCAGTATCCCCGTCCGCTTTCGGGATCGCATAAGTCGCCAGCCGCATCCGCGACCCTTCGGCTGTCTTCCACGTCTCCGGAATTTTCAACAAGAGATCCTTTAGCTTGACCTCAGTCGTTTTCGTCGTCTCAGCCCCAGCGGCTTCTTTGACAGCTTCCTGAGCGTTGACGTTGGCCGTCAACGCCGTAGTGACCAACACACATAGATAAAGCAAACGCATGGCAGACTCCATGAGATGTAGCGAATTGAAACTCGTAATCTTCGTCCTGCATTCTCGTTTTCCAGTCGCCGACATGCAACCCTGGCGACATTTCTTTGGAGTGCGGTTGACCGAAAAGACTCCCGACCCTCTGCAAACAGGCGACAAACATCCACACGCCTTGGCCATTTGACAGAAAAAGTCGTTCGACAGAAAAAGTTGTTGGGCAGAAACATTCTGCTTGTCAACTTTTCTGTCCCAAAATCTTTCTGTCAAAACGAACGCCTAGTTCGACTGTCCTAGAATCTTTTTCGATCTAAGTTTTTAGTTGGTCGTTGTTTATGCTTTCGCCAGTGGAAGAGTCTGGCGAGTTGGTTTCGTATCAATCGCTGGGTTGTTCGCTTGCTGACGACGCGGGGTGAATCGC
>JBDNHJ010000093.1:0-31427 GCA_041688835.1 Fuerstiella sp. | reverse complement strand
GTCACGCACACCATCTTCGAGAACACGGGAGCATCGAGAATACACTTCACCACACTTTGGATGTCACATTTGCAGAAGACAACAGTCGCATTCGCAAGGGCAACGGTCCGGAAATTATTTCCATCTTTCGCCGTCTTGCTCTGTCGATTTTGAATGCCGACACAACGGTCAAAGAAAACGTGCGGGCAAAACGCCCCACCGCAGGATGGAATTTGGACGAACACAAAGGCATTCTACAAGCCTTTCAAGCTGCCTGAACGTGCGATTGCCCTGAGGGTACATCCGCGACAAATTTTCCGGGGGGGCGGGGACGCATGAGCCGTCCATCGTTTGACCCGTGGTCGCAGACCAAGCCGGAAAACATAGTCTGCGACTACGGGTTAAACATCAAGAATGTCTCACCGTCCCCAGCGTGCAGGATAGGTGCCCTTAGTGTACCGCATCCGCCGCTCCAGACGCCGTTTGCTGCTTGGTCGGCAAGTCCGTGTCGAACAGATACTGCGCCCGAACGACCTGATCCTGAGGTCGGGGCGGTTGTTTGTCGAACATCGTGGTGAAGGGGTGCGGCGCTCCGACTTGCACAGAGTGGCACCCGCTGAGTGTTGCTGCGATCGCGATTGATGCGATCAGTTTGGTGATTCGTGTCCATCCTTGAGTAATCATGACTCTATCCTTTACGTCATCAAGCCTCCAGATTTGTCGATGCGGTTCCATGCATTTCAAACAGCCGCGTCATTGCGACTCACTTCTATAGAACGCTGCGCATCCCGATTATTCTACCGGAATCTGGACAGAATGACCGGACTGCGAGTCCTTGAATCTGCGGGCGAAGCAAGCATCGGCGGAATTGGCAACAGCCGTGTTGGTAATCGCAACAAAGGCGGAACAACAGCAGGCTTGGTACTGTTACTTCTGAATGAGTTTGGGTTCCATGGAGTCCCATTCCATAACGCACAGCCGCATCAAACGCTGCTTCACGACGGCGTACGCTTCTTCCATAGTCAATTCGGAGTGCTCTTCCACCAGCTTCCGCATCAATCTCGCGACCATTTCGCAGTCTTCCAAAATGGCGGGATGGTGCTCTGCATCGTGTGTCGGAACGACAGTAATGTTTTGCGGATCCACGTTGCTACTCCGAAAAGGTCATTCATCTCCATGAAGAGTTTGCCGGAATTGAGCAGAAATGCGGAGCAAGATTATCGAAAGCGGAAGGAAATTCGTTGCGCCGTGTGCAAACTACCGATTATCGGTTTGCAACTGGGAACAGTGGTTGACGTTCGGCAATCTGCAGTTGCGAATCGGCAACAGCCAGAAGAACGCTCGCCGGTGGCCCACCGAAAAGCTGAGTTGCTGTCATGCGTGGTGGTGACGCAGAAAAAAGTAGTGGTACCGAGCGTGTCCGAAGACAGCCCGGTACCACCGAACACGGCGAACCGTGCGACCTTCGAAGACAGCTAAGCTGCCCGGTGAAGGGTTAAGTGGCGAAGTAATATGTCGGTGGCATATCTGCCACAACAAATTTCCTCCACAAACATTGGTCAATCAACGATGCCGGTTAGGATGGTTACAGTTGAAGAACCTGACAGGCAATTTAGTGGGGTTATTGCCCAGCAGACTGGCCGGGGATTCCAGTTTCCGTTCCAGTAAATATCAAGAATGGCTCAGCTTGCCCTGCGTGCTGTATAGAACACGCCGCCCGCCGCCACCTGCCAATTATTCTTCCGACGTTTCTGACGAGGCTGCCGAAAGAATCTGCCCGCCCAGTTTTCCGGGGCCGGGGCCCATCTGGATCACATGATCGGCGTGGCGGATCACTTGCGGGTCATGCTCAATCACGACCACCGAATGTCCGATGTCCACCAAATGGTTCAGGCATTTCATCAACGCCGCAATGTCCTGCAGGTGCAGCCCAGTGGAAGGTTCATCCAGAATGAACAGCGTTCCCTGACCATGCTGCGCGGCGGCCTTGGTTGCAGCAGAAGGTTTCAGCGAATCGTCATCGTCGATGCTGACACCCGCCAGCAAGGCCGCGATTCGCAGGCGTTGCGCTTCGCCACCCGACATTGTTGAAGCGGGTTGGCCCAGACGAATGTATCCGAGCCCCGCTTGTCGCAAGGCATTCAGTCGCTGCTGAATCCGACGATTGCCGTTGAAAAACGTAAAGGCCTGATCGGCCGTCATTTCCAAAATGTCATGAATGCTGCGATCACGATAACGAACGTCCAGCACATCAGGACGGAAGCGACGTCCGCCGCAAGCTTCGCACGTGGTTTCGATATCCGCCAAAAACTGCATTTCGACAGTCACCACGCCACGACCTTCACAACCCGGACAGCGTCCTCCTTTGGCCGAATTGAAACTGAACATGCCCGGCTTGTAGTTTCGCTTGCGGGCTTCGTGAGTGTCCGCCAGCACTTTCCGAATCTCATCGAAGCAGCCAATCGTCGTCGCCGGAATACTGCGCCGCGAACCACGCAGAGGGCTTTGATCCAGCAGCCTGATTTCTGCGATATGTTCGACGCCTGACAGTGTTCCCACCGACGAATCTGCGGCATCACAAACCTGTCCCAGCTGGCGACACACTTCCGGATACAACGCATCAACAATCAGCGAACTTTTGCCGCTACCACTCACACCCGTCACCGCGCAGATCATGCCCAGCGGCAGTGTTCCGGACAGATTCTGTACGTTGTGGCAACACACGCCGTGAAAATCTAACTGAGCGGACGCGGAGCGCGGCTGTGCTTTGGACTGCCCCGCAGATTCCCGCAGATTTTCTAAGGCGATCGCCGTCGCAGTGGTGGGCTGCGCCGTCAGTTCAGCGGGCGTGCCCTGAAACGTCACTTCACCGCCGAGTTCTCCCGCCCCTGGACCGATTTCGATGACTTCATCCGCCGCCACGATAAAATCAGGATCGTGTTCGACCACCACCACCGTGTTGCCAAGTTGCTGCAGACGACGTGCCGCCTGAATCACCTTCCGGCCATCATCGGCGTGCAGTCCGCTGGTGGGTTCATCCAAGACATACAACGTGTTGATCAGACCACTGCCCAGCGCCGATGTTAATGCCACGCGCTGTCCTTCGCCGCCGGACAATGTTGCCATGGTGCGATCCAGTGACAGATAACCCAGGCCGCTGTCGTTCAAAAATTGCAGCCGTTGCGTCAACTGCTGAATGGGGGCTGCCAAAGCCGCTTGGATGTCGTCGGAAAGTTGAGTGATACAGGCGTGTACCCAGTCCGCTAAGTCTCCCAGTTCTTGGCGTCCGGCGTCGGTGATTGTGAGACCATTTAGGCGGATGGATTCTGCAGAAGCGGTGAGGCGATTGCCTAGGCAATCGGGACACGAGATCCACGATCGCCAGCGATTGAGGTACACGGACACACCACGCTTGTAGCGATTGCGAACCAGCCACCGATGAAACCCCACCAAGCCACCAAAGGCCTGTTCTGGAATTCCGTCGTGAATCAACCGCCGCTGTTGATCGTTCAGTTCAGCAAACGGCACGTCCACCGGCAGGCCGTACAGCGGTGCCAATTCCAGCAGCTCGTCCCATTCATGACGATAAGCGGGTGTTGTCCACGGCTGAATCGCTCCGCCATGCAATGACACCGACATATCCGGTACCACTTTTTCAAACGTCATGCCCGACACCTGACCGGTCCCTTCGCAGGTCTGACAGGCTCCGAGCGGTGATTGAAAATTCAACTGTTCTGCCGACGGTGCGGTGAATTCCTGTCCGCACCCCAAACACATCAGGTGCCGCGACAACGGAATTTTCACCCACCGCTTACTGTCCACAAAAATGCAATCCGCGTCGTTGACATCTTCAGCCGCTTCGACAATTGCCAGACAGCGACCGTCCGCTGCTAGAAACGTTTGTTCGATACTTTCCGCCAGTCGCACCGCAGAATCGGCGTCGATCTTAACACGGTCGGCCACAATCTGAATCGATGCGGCCTTGAAGCCTTCGACCAGCAGTTCTTCCAGCGCACGAGTTTCTTCATCCACAATGCACCGCGCGTAGCCAGTGGCGTGCAAGTCCTGCAGCATGCTGGTCTGCCCGTCGACGTCGAACACCAACATCGCTCGACGACCGCCCGCAACTTCCAGCAAATACTTCGCCGCTGAATCCGCCGTCATACTGACTGCCGCCTGATCACAGCCAGAACATACGACGGCTCCGGCTTTGGCAAACAGCACGCGCAGATAATCCATGATTTCCGTTCGCGTGCCCACCGTACTGCGCGCACTGGTGGACCGTGAATTTTGTCGAATGGCGATCGCTGGCGGAATACCGTCGATGCGGTCCACATCCGGCCGCTCAACACGATCCAGAAACTGCCGCGCATAGGGCGAAAACGTTTCGACGTACCGCCGCTGGCCTTCGGCGAACAGCGTGTCGAACGCCAAACTGCTTTTGCCAGAACCGCTGACTCCACAAATCACCGTCAAGCCGTTGCGACGAATGCGAACGTTAATGTTCTTCAGGTTATGAACACGCACGCCTTCCAGATCGATTGTCGCAGTCGACTGCAAAGTGTCCGCCATCAGTCTGCCACCGGTGAATATTTCGTTGTTGGCAGCCGCTCAACATGAGTGGAAAACCACTTGCGATCGAATTCGATCACGCGGTATCCCGCCGGCTCCGCTACAAAGTTGGGGGTGTCTCCCGCCGGATCAAACTGAATTCCTGTGGCGGGCGTCGTCATGATCTCCGTGTGGTCGACGACAGTAAAAAATTCGTGATGCACGTGGCCACTACAAATCAGCTTAATGCGTCGGTCGTCCTGCACCATCTCCATCAGATGCTCTCTGCCCGTTAACCCGATCTGATCCATCCACACGCTGCCAACATCGACCGGCGGGTGATGCAAAAACAACGCCACTGATTCGGCGGGCGAATTCTTCAGCATCTTCCTTAACCACGCCAGCTGATCCGCGTCGATATTGCCGCTGACTTCTTCAGGAACATGCGTATCCAAGCCCACACACAGCCATGGTCCAGCGGAAAACTGAAACGTGATGCGTTCGTCGTCCGTTCCACCGATGCGATCGCGAAACACACTTCGCAGCAGTCTGCGATCGTCATGATTGCCCGGCACCTGCCACAGTCGATCGTGCCACGGCGACAGAATTTCGTGAACAGCGGCGTAACTTTCGAGCTGTTCGTCGTGAGTGTGGTCGCCCGTCACGATCACGTGATCGAACGGTTCTTCGTGAGCCAAAATGTGGTCGACGACATCCTGCAAGCACTCACGTGTCGGGATACCTTTCAGCTGCTGATTAGCTTCGAAAAACACGTGAAGGTCTGTCAGTTGTAAAATTCTGGTCACGGCGATGCAGTTTTTTAAGTACTCAGTTGGCAGATAAGAACCCAACGACGAAGTCGATCGCTGGCTGATCGCGTACTGTAACGAAACTGAATTCCAGACGGCAGTGTCAGCGGACAACCGCAAAGACGGCGGAGACGATCATCGATTTTTGCCCTCGTCAGCGCACTCATCTGTGTTTGTCCGTGAGATCTGTGGTGAGAGATTCTGTCTGGCGTCCAGTTCACGGCAGTTCATACCCTCAGACAATACCTGCTGCAGCAGATGTTCGCTTGGCAAGCCAAGTTTGTTAACCACAGAGATCACAGATGGCCACAGATAAGCAACCGATCACAAATAAATTGGCAAAAGGAAAGGTAGCGGAAGAATGGTTGCGTTGCGTTGAGTTGTGTTATCAGGCGACCTGACTCAGAATGGCCGGATGAGCGACAATCCCTACCAATACAGTTCACTAGTGGTCTGTCAGCATTAAAAACTGGGGTTCTATTTTTGTAGCTCGGCGGTCTCCGCCGAGAAATCACGGTGGAGACCACCGAGCTACATTTTCCCGACCCTCAAATTAAGCTGTGACAGACCACTAGAAGACCCAGCCGAACAGTTGGCTGCCGTGCCTCAGGGGTGCCCCGAGCTTTCGCGAGTTATTCGAACATCGGGCACTCTTGAAGAAACAGAATCGTTGGCTGCGGCGGCGGCCTGCCGCGCGGCACGTGCGGACCAAAAGCAAAGTGCGGCTCCCAATATGCGAAGGACGGGCTGGGTACTGGTTGGCTTCGTGTTTGTCGCGGGCGCATTATTGTTACTGACTGGAACGGCGGCTAAATTCAACCCCGAAAACTGGAACGCGGAACGTGTGTTCGATTGGGTCACCACGATTGTCTTTCCTGTCGGATCGGTTGTCGTCCTATTGGCCACAGCTTGGAAACATCGTGTTCGATTAGAAACGGCTGACCCACCGATTTGGGGGAAGAAGCAGTTGGAATTTCACCCCAAGTGGTACGCCGTGGTACGCCACAGCCGCGCCGGGCTGGAGATTCGATCGATGTACAGTTGGCAGACGCTACAGCTGAAATCTTCCGGTGATGCTTGGCTGTTCAATCAGCTGGCCGCCCAGCCCTTGCTGATCATGCGGCATTGGCTGAGCCCCGATGAAGAGCAGTTGATGGATCAATTTCTGGTTGACTTATGCACATGGCAAAGTGTTCCGGGTCGCGCCGCTCAAGTCGCATCCACACCGAGTGTCTTTGAGCCGTTGCCCGCCGATGGTATTCCCTTCGCATTTTCGAAAGATCAGCAGGCGGAACTGCAACGCGTTTTACCGAGGGCCTATCAACTGTTTCCGCACATGAATCCAAGCGGGACTTTGGTTTCTCCCACCAAGCTGAAGTGGTTGAGCCTTTGTATCCTGATCAGCGGACTGTCCTATCCGATCTACTTGTTTCTGATTGGTATGGCAAGATTCGAAATTGGGATCTTCGTTCCGCTGGCCATCGCGCAATGGTTCTATTCACTTTCGCGCCAAGGGAAGATGGTGATGACTGGAACGGTTACGAAGTCAGCAATCTGGAATGACGGTGTCATTTGGCGTACGCGTGTGCCGCTGAGTAATTACAGCAAAATCACTCAGCTGGACAACGTCCTACTTCTGTCCAGCCCAACGACAACAACGCCATATGCGATTTGCAGCTCCAGCTTTGAAACAGAACAGCATTGGCTGGCGGCCCGCCAGCGGATCGATGAAGCGGTCGGTTCCGTCCGTTCGTAGTCCCGCCTGCAGGCGGAATTTGCACGGATTGTTGCGAGCATTTCCGCCTGCAGGCGGGACGACAATCGAACATCAACAGCCGCTACAAACGTTCGTCGTACACGGTCACGGATTCCGACACCACCAATGGTGCGTTCATGTGTTCGTACTGTACAGTGGCTTCCACCATGCCGTTGCTGACAGGCTGCTTGCCCTTGAGTTTCAGTTCGAACGCCTGTTGCTGGCCGGGTTCGATTCGTACAATCATATTGTACTGCACCGTGTTGGCTTCTTTGGGGTCGAGCCCCGCCTGAACGGTTTTGCTGCCAGCAGCCATCACCTGAATTTCGCGAGGCACTTTGACTCGCAGATTCACGTCCCGAGCTTCCGCAGTACCGCGATTGTCGATGTTGATGGTAAACCCAAACTCTTCACCAACGGCCAACGGCCCGTCCAATTGACTGATCGTGGCACTGACGTTGTGCAGATCTTCCACAACGGTTGTCGAAACATAGTCGTCGCTTTGGATGCCCACGTTTTCCAGAATCGTGACCACGCTTTCCATGTTGCCAGCCTGCATTGGCATCAGTTCCAGCTGCAGTTGTTCTGACTGCCCGGCACCCAGACGATTGATCATCCACGTCACGGTGTGTTGGTTGTCGTCGTACACGCCACCACTATCCGAATTGATGTATTGCATTCCGGCGGGGATTTGTTCGACCACCTTTGCATCGCGCGCTTCGAATGTGGTTTCGTTGGTGATGATGTTTTCATAGGTGGCAGAACGATTCACGAAGCGGCGCTTGGGGCCTCGACGCACAATCTGCAACTGTGCTCCAATGACAGTCGTTCGCCAGCCAGCTGTGGCAGCCACGCGGCCCGAGGCGGTGACTTCCACTTTGGCACTGTGATCACCAGGTTCTCCGGCAACAACAGCCAGCATGATTTCACGCTGCTCACCCGGTTTCATGGCAGAAATTTCGTATTCGAGGTCTCGACCTTGGCTGTGCTTCAGCCCACCACTGGCTGGCAGCAGCGTTCGGATAAACACGTCGCGAGCTTCGCCACTGCCTTCGTTGATGAGAATGTAACGGTAGGCCACTTCTTGACCCAGCTGAACCTTGTCTGGTCCGTCCATTTGGAGTCGCAGTTTCGGAGCGGTCACAACAGTGGTCGCTTTGACTTGAGACTTGAATTTCACTGAAGCCGTTCCATCCAACACGCCTTCGCCGGTGGGACGAACTTGCACAACGATCTTTTCTGATTGGCCAGGCAAGATTTGGTCGTACTTCCAGATCAACTTGCGCGTGCCGGTATCGAAGGCAGACTGCGGATGAGCTCCCTCAACTTCAGCGGCGGGCGTCACATCATCTTCGACCACGACATCGTAAGCCGTCGCATCCCCTTCGTTGCGAACGTAGATAAAGTACTCCAGTGAAACGCCCACGGATGCGTTTTCTGGAGCGTCTTTTTCTAGCACAAGGTTCGGACGCATGGTGCCCGACACTGGCTGGATGGCGGAATCTCGCCGACCGCCGTTACCGCGAATGTCGATCGTCGATCGATCGTCAGTTCGGTTGTCGAAATCGCGAGGCGGACTGAGCGGCTGTTCGCGGCGCGGCGCGGGGAGTTCACGGTTATCGAATTCGCGGCTGTCGAATTCGCGTTCGTTGAAGCCACGGTCGTCAAAACGACGGTCTTCAGGAACACGCTCATCGAAACGCGGGCTCGGTTCGGGACGAGGCATGTCTTCCCGGAAGTTTTCCGGAACGGGTGAGTTGCGAGGGACGGCTTCGGTGCTGTCCGGGCCAAACCGCCGCACGCCGGGGTTGTTCAACGGAATGCCCGGTTCGTTGTATTGCGGAACAGGGGTGTCTTGAGGAGCATCGTGGTCACGCGGTCGGTCGTTGAGTCTGTTATTGGGGTTTGGCTGAGGTGCAAAGTCTGTGCGTGGATCAAACTCCGATCCTGGGGCAAAGCCATTGTCGGGCTCCCTGTCGTCCCGACTTTCGCCGTTCATACCGGGGATCAGCAAACCACCCGGCTCATGAATTTCCGGGACGCCATCCCGTTGTTGACCACCATCGAAATTTTCGCCATCTTCGGCAAACGGCAGCAACGGGCCGCCTTCGAAAGTGCCCGTATTGTTCTGCGGGGCCGGTACGGACGGTTGCGGCATGCGAGCTGGTTCGTCCGAACGCCTTGGCAATTCACGCGGGGTCGGCACGTCGTCGGGAAAGGAATCGGGTTCTGGAGTTTCCGGAAACGGATTGCTGATGAAGTCCGTATCAGGCACCGCTCGTTCTGGAATCGGCATTGTCGGCGTGGTCGAATCGTCAACAAATCCTCCACCTAGTTCTTCACCAAACGCGGGACTGCTACTTTCAAACGACGACGACGGCGGCGCACTTCCTGCGGCGGCTTCTTCGCTGTAGAACTGAGCTGTCTGTGTGGCTTGTGCAGCAGCGTGGTCCAAGGTTTCACGTGCCGTAACAGCGGCTGCCGTTGTCGCTTCTTCACCAGCGGCAAAAAACTCGTAAGCTTTCGCAGCGGGCTGCGGCGTGGCGACCAGCGACTGAGCCTGTACGAGTTTTGGTTGCACGGGTTGTGGTTGCACGGGTTGTGGCTGTGGCTGCGGAACTGCCAGCGACGCGGCAGCGGCCGGCGGTTCAGCGCTGAATTCTTCGAACGTGGTTTCCGCAAACGACTCTGTGGCCGGAGCTTCGAAACCTACGGTCGCCACTTTTTCGGGTTCAGATGCTTGATAGGCTGCGGAGGCAACGGCTTGTTCCTGAAATGGGTTGCCGCCTGAACTCAGTGCGGCCAGCTGGACCTTGGTGTTGGGTGGAGGCGTGAAATCTTGGGCTGGCACGGCGTCGCTGCGCAACAATTGCATGGACGGTTCAGCATTCACGTCGAAAGCGGCGGCCGTGGCGGCGGATGCGACCGGTGGTTCTTGCATTTCGAACTGCCCGTCAAACTGCCCATCGCTGAGTGATTCACCGTTCAGCAGGCGATCAAATTCAGCATCCGACAACGTCGCGTCGACAGTTTGGTCTCCGGTCGTGGCGACCAGATCCTCGGAATCTTCGGTGTCACCTGCGGCCGTGGCGGCGCGATGAGCTGTCAAACGCTGTTGCGCTTCCAGTAGTGCGAGGCTGCCGATGCCAATCACACCGACGACAGCTACGGTTTTCCAGAATGAGGCTTGCATGGGAATCCTTTCCCCGGCCAATAGAAACTTTCGAGCGCGTTATGCCCCCGCACAACGCGATCCATCCTTGATAGAACCGTACTGATACCAAATCTGTAAAAACGCCGAAAGGCGTGTTTGGGCGGTGTTTTAGCGAAATTCGGCAATTTCTGCCGAGTTTAACGGCCCGCCGCCGTACGCAGTCGTGTGTTGCGTGTTCGGCCACAAGTGCATACTGAAAAACACGTTACGGAAAGTTTTATATTTCGACGCATGAAGTTTTGACTGAAAAATTGATCGGTTTCCCGACCAGTTTGAGACCGTCGAATAAATTCGGTAAACTACTTGAGGACCAATGATTTTTCTGATTCAGGATGTGTGAAATGAGCGAAGATGCGGAGCCTGTGGCCTCAGTTGCGGACATTGCTAGGTCAAGCCTGAAATTAGTCGGCGCTTCCCTTGGGACTGGGTTTGGTGGAAATATTACTCGAATTACGTTCACGGGAACGAAATTCGGTGACCCAGAAATGCAGCATCTCAAGAACCTTGAGCATCTGCGGGACGTGAACCTGAACGGCACCAAGGTGACCGATGACGGCATGGTTGAGCTCAAGAAGCTTAAGAACCTGCGTCAGCTGACGCTGACCGGCACGATGCTGACCGACAAAGGGTTCGCTCACCTGAAGACGCTGTCAGAACTGCAAGCGCTGGTGATGTCGAAAAGCAAGGTCACCAATGCCGGCTTGGCTCACCTGACCAAGCTGTCGTCGCTGGAAGAGCTATATTTGGCAAACACCTCGATTTCTGACGATGGCCTCGAATCCCTCGCCGGCCTCACCAAGCTGCACACGCTGGGACTGACAGGCACTGAAATCACGGACGCCGGTTTGGTACATTTGAAAAAGCTGAAAAAGCTAGAAGTGCTGTTGCTGCGAGACATGCCCATTACAGACGCTGGCCTGAAACACCTGAAGCCACTTAAGAACATCTGCCGACTGTGGTTGCGTGGCACCAAAATCACGGATGACGGTCTGAAATTCTTGGAAGGAATGCCGGACTTGCAATGGCTCGAACTGAACGAAACCGAAGTCACGGATAAAGGCTTGGCCAATCTGGCACCGTTTGTCGAAATGAACACGCTGAGTCTGCGTGGGTGTTATATCACCGACAAAGGCATTCCAAAGCTGAAGAAATTCAAGCACATGGAAACACTGTGCCTAGCCGACACCAAGATTACTCCAGACGGTTTGCGAGCACTAAAAACAGCTTTGCCAAAATGCCGGATCGAAGTCTGATTCTGTTTCTGATTTCGTAGCTCGGCGGTCTCCGGAGAGAAATCACGGTGGCGACCATCAAGCTACATTTTGCCAACTCGCTAACTTGATACGTTGGCAAAAGGCCACGCGTGTTTCGGTTTTCGGACGGTCTGGTCGGCGGAGAATCGCGAATACGCCATGTTTCGATGGCTGAACACAAAATGCTAAAAGCGGCATCCATTTTGTAAAGAAGAGCCCTGTCGCGATCATCTTTCTGGTTTCACAGCATACTGTTGTGGGCCGTTCGAGTGGTCGCGATCGGACAGGGATCTTACAGATGGAGTCGACAAAACTCGTCGTATTGTGCAGTGGCCAGCCTGGCTTTTTGCGAGGCGTGGCGGGTCCGCTGGTGGGACGGTTCCGATTGGTGGAATGCTATTCGATCAACGAAGCGGCTCAGATGGTTCAGCTGCACCATCCCGAAATCACCTTGCTGGATCTGCGCAATTCCACTCGCCAGCAATTGGATCGATCGTGGGCGATGTGTCAGAACTCGCCCAACACTCAGCTGGTTGTAGTGACAGAATCGGCTGAACTGCAACCGTCGCAGATTCCTGCGGAGATTTCCGCGCGTGTGATGAACATCGAACTGGCGGCGGGCAGCACGACCTTCGAGACACTGATCACTGCCGTGGCCGGGTTGCAGAAGACGCACTCTGAATTGCCAGCTTCACAGCAAACTCCGATGCGTGGCGATGCTGACCAAGCTGCAGTTGCGAACCGTGGAACCGTATCTCCCATCGCCGTCGCCGATGCGACACCAGACAGCTGTGATCAGCCGGACCAGTCGTCGATCGTGCAGCGCTATCGAACTCACACGCCAGCGCTGCGGCAAATGCTGGAACGCCTGGATGTGGCGGCGCGTCACGACGTGACCATTTTGCTGATCGGAGAAACTGGGTCCGGAAAAACTCACCTCGCGCGATTGATTCACGAAAGCTCGAACCGCCGCCAAGAACCGCTACTGACAGTCGCCTGTGGAGCGTTGCCTCAAGACCTCATCGAAAGTGAACTCTTCGGCCACGTCAAAGGTTCGTTCACGAGTGCTCATGCCGACAAACAGGGAAAGTTTGTGGCGGCCGGTCGAGGCACGATTCTACTGGACGAAATTGACGCATTGTCGCCCGAACAACAGGTGAAGTTGCTGCGCGTCATTGAACGAGGTTTGTTCGAACCCGTCGGTTCGAACGAAACGCTGCAGGTCAAAGCACGGATCATTGCGGCCAGCAATCTGGAGCTGCAACCGCTGGTGGAACAGGGCCGCTTTCGCCCGGATCTATACTATCGACTGAACACGCTGACCTTCAGCATTCCCCCGTTGCGACAACGGCTTCCGGATGTCGAACCACTGGCCAGATATTTTGTGAATCTGCATTCCGCGAATCATAAGATCGACGTGTTTCGGATCGCGGATGAGTTTGTGGAGCGGCTGATTAGTTATCCTTGGCCGGGCAACGTTCGCGAGCTGGAGAACGCGATTCGCAGTGCGGTGATCTATTGTCGAAACGGAGAGCTGACAGTCGATACATTGCCTCCGAACATTATTGCTGGAGCCGCCGGGCCGGGCAACGATTCGGCCGCAGCGTTTCATGATGGGCGCAAGCCATCGTCGTTGGGCAATCGGATTGAATTGACCGAAAAAGAAATCATTCAGCAGGCGTTGTTGTCCAACGCGTTCAGCCGCACACGGACCGCCGACCAATTAGGAATCAGTCGTGTCACGTTGTACAACAAGATGAAGAAGTACGACATGATGCCCGGCAGTAAGCGAGCGGTCACAGATGGCCGTTAGATGGACGTCAGCGAAAACCGTGGGATAGGCTTCCAGCCTGTCAAAACACCGCAGAACCGACAGGCGGGAAGCCTATCCCACGTCGAAACTCGCAACAGTGGTGCCGTCTTAACAGGCATGGTCGATCCAATCGGCACGTAGAGTGCTGCAGCGTGTTGCGTGAAATCTGAATTTTTGGGCGGAGCGGATTCCTTGACCTAGGGTTTGTACGACGTTGCCTTTTATCAGCGATTTATAGAAGCAAAACATGCAACAGCGTACACGACTTTTGGTCAATTGGTCCGTTCAAGGTCCATTACTTATTCGACTTATCGTTCACCTGATCACATATTCGGCAGCCACGTTGTCGTTGATCATTCTGTGTTGGATGTATCAGCGTCGAGCCATCGAAGCTGCGTTTGGACCAAACGTGGAACCATTGAATCTGTTCTGGTATCGCTTTCTGCCGATCGTGGGCTGTTGTTTGGCGGTGCTGCCATTTGTGCTATACGACATGTTGAAAATCACCAATCGAATTGCTGGCCCACTGTACCGATTCGAAGAAGCCATGCGGCAATTCGAAGAAACCGGGGTGTTGCCGAAGGCGCATTTGCGTGAAAATGATCTGCTGACAGATTTCTGTGCTAGGTACAACAAGTTTGCGCTCGAAATGCACGAACGACATCCGGATTGTCGGCCTGCAGATCACACCTTACAGCACGAATTCGAAGATTCGAAGATGACGCAAACGGCTGGTGAAGTCGTGGCGGTCTGAGCTTGGTTGCTCGGGTTCATCGAAGACATTGGCATGCAACAAAAATCGCCTCCCACCGAACGATCGATGCCTGAATTCACACACTCACCCCCGGCGATTCAGGATTCCACAGCACACGCGCCCGAGCGTACGTTAGCCAATATCTGCAATGCGATGGCGATCTGGCTATCCACGGCAGCTCTGGTGGCGTGGTTTGAATTTACGATCTTCTGGAACCTGCCGCTGCTGCTGTTCGCCATGAATCTCAGCGCGTTCGACCAGCTGCTGGTTGTCTGGTCGCTGTGGGCTCGAATTCTGCTAGTCACCAGCCCCGCGATCGTGCTGATCGCCTATTCGCATCAATCTGCCCATCAATCTGGACACGGCAGATGGCTGCGCTGCGTCGGCTGGACGTGGCACTTGTTTGTGCTGGCGTGGCTGATTGTCGATTGCGGTTTGCAGTGCGTGACGGGTGCCAGTCTGTGGCACTATGTGGAAAAAGCGATCGTCACCGAAGACCTCGCTCTAGGCGGCGATGTACACGCCATCACAGAAGGCGTTCAGCAAGCGTTGTGGATCACAGGGACGCGTGTGGCGATGATCTTTGTGGTGTCGCACTTCGCCTTTCGAGCTTTCGCAGCCAGCCGCTTCCGAAATTCTCTGTCAACGATCTCGCGCGTGGCCGTGGGGTTTTCCGTGATTGCGATCACCGGCATTGTGGCCGCTCGAACATTCGTGCAGCAGCAACCCGCGTTGGAACAGTTGTACGGCACGATTGCATTTCCAGCGTGGCTGTTCCATTCCGATCGCATCGCCGAATATGGCACGGCTGCCTTCGGAAAAGACTGCACGCAGGAATTCAGCGACGTCGCCGCTGAGCTGCATCGACTAACGCTCGCACCACGGCCACCGCCGACGGTGGTTTTGGAAACGACCGCAGCGGGCGGCGATCCTCAGCAAGCCCTGCCTGATATTGTGGTGCTGCTGACCGAAAGTATTCGGTACGACGCATTCTGCGAACAGCATGCACCGCGTCTGAATCAGTGGAAAAAACGCTGTCTGGTGGCTGAACAACACTTCACGAATTCGAATTGTTCGGAGTTTGGTGCGTTCGCCTGCCTGTATAGCCAGTTTCCATTGTGCTACGACGACACGCTGGACAAGCAGATTCCTTCTGCGGCGTGTACGCAACTCAAACACTTAGGCTATCAGCGGCAGTTGATCACCAGTTGCAGTGTAAATTTCAGCCGCATGCACGAATTTCTCGGGCCGCTGAATTTCGACCGCACCAGCATCCATTCTCCCACAGGCAATCCGTGGCACGACAACGACAAACGCACGTTGTCAGAAATCGCCACGGCAGTGATGCATGCCGACACGCCGCAGTTCATTTTTTCGATCCTGATGGCGACTCACTACGATTACGACTATCCAGCAGAATACGACATCACGCCGCCGGCCTGCGTGCCGCCGCTGCCAGCCAATCCGTCCAACGCGGACATGCTGCGAGATCGATATTGGAAAGCTGTGGCCTTTCTAGACCAGCAATTCGATGAGTTCTTAACACAGGTCGCGGACACAAACACCATCGTCGTCATCACCGGCGATCATGGCGAATCGTTTCTGGATGACGGCTTTCTGTGTCACGGCACTCGACTGTCAGATATTCAATCACGCTCGCCCCTGATGATTTTCGGCCCCGGTGTGCCAGCGAGAACTCTGCAACATTCCAGCAGTCATGTCGACGTGCTGCCCACATTGCTGCATCTGGTGACAGGCACAGCTCCGCAGATGGCGAACAGTCATGGTCAGAGCTTGCTGACGGTGCAACACAATCGCCACCAACTGCTGACTCAGGCACACACGAATCACTGGGATATGTTGCTGATTCATGAAGCCGGACGACTGGGGGCCAAGCTGCCCCGCAACTCGAATCATCTTTCGGTGCTCGGGTTTTTCGATGTCAATGGGCGCGTCGACCTCGATCAGCAACAGGCGGCTGATCAGATTCCGATTTGGCGACAGCGATTTCTGGAGACGATCGGTTCCGACTGAAGCAGCCAACGCGCATAAAAAGACGCGAACTGCTGATCCAGTTCGCGTCTTTGTGTGTGTGGCGTCGGTTGGTTTGCCGGAAGTCTACGGTCCACCCAGCGCGGCACCGGCTCCTGCGGCTCCACCACCGCCTCCTCCGCCACCGTTTGCGAGACGTGGAGCGGGGATGGTGGCATCGTACAGGTCGTTGATGATTTTGATTTCGCTGGCCGGTCGACTGTAATCGCGGCCTCGGCGAGGCACCACGTCGATGTGTTCTGTGCCGCCCGTGAGTTCAGCAATAGCTTGCTGCACGTTCGAAATTCGCAGGTTGTCGATTTCCGGATTGGCTGACGACTGAACATACACCGTTCGAAATGCGTCGGGCGTGACTTCCAGAATGTCCAGTAGGTGCAGTTCGCCGGGCTTGGTCAACATGCCGTCTTCGTCAAAGTGACCGTGATAGATGGTTGTTTCCTGCTGCCATCCGTTCGTTTCTTGGATGCCGATGATGTCGTGGATGTACTGCCGATCCTGACACACGTATGGCAGCGGCCAGTAGTGAGCTGAATGGTAGGAATGCGTGAACTGTTGTTTTTCACCGACGGGCCGCGGACGAACGGGCCAGTTTTTGCCCTTGCGGCATCTCTGCCGACTGCCCGGAGGAGCCATCGCTCGCTCCGACCACCATTCACACGAACCCGGTTCTGCGTTGGTGACGCAGTCGTCACGCTGAAAACACACCGGTCCAGTGGCGCAACCGGAAAGGCTGGCGGCCAAAAGAAGTGCGATAGAAAAGCGGCCGAATGTGCTCATGGCCATTTCATCCTGAAGTCTGCAGTCAATAAGACGTCGGCATCCTTGCCAGACAGTGAACGTCCCAACCACAAAGGCGTGCTGTGTTCAGCAAACGCCGATCCAGTGCGGAACATCTGTGTTGTCGGAAAGTTCAGGCAATCCCAACCACCCATTCACGGCGAAACTAACATCCACCGACGGTCTTTTGCCGACCATCGTTAACGGCCTTGCCAAATTGCCCGTCTTGCCTGATGCGAATCCCCTGTCATTCCCCCGCAACTGCTCGGCGGAAGCCCCGGAGGCAACTTGTGAATCGTGTCGTCGCGTCTGCGCGAGTTCCCCAACCAAATCCTGACAACCCTCGAAACTGCCTGAAACCACCAAGTTCGCTGTCCAACACACGTTACCGAAGCGGAAGGAGTGGTTTCATCGGCCTAGTTGCCGTTTTCTGTGCTCGGATCACCACCAGTCCACCGGAATTTTGTTGCGAACCATGGAAAATCGGCGATAAACTACAGAGCCGCGCACACGTCTGGTAATCTGCTTGGCCACCAGACCGCGCCGATCTGGTATAAGCCCGTCTGTTTATTGTCCGGCCATTCTTCAGGAGTTCAGTTTTATGCGTCGCCAAATCCAAACGCTCACATTGATGACGCTGGCGGTCACCGCCCTGTTTTTTCAGGCGACGAGCGTTCATGCAGAAAACCGAACCCGCAAGGTTTCGTCCCGACCGATTCCGAACCCGAAGTTCGATCCAAACGCTGAGAAAGTCGAATTCTTCGATGCCATGGAAGCGGGGCAGTTGGAAACAAAAGTGATCGCCATGGGTGCTGAGCATGGCAAACTGCTGATTACGAATACCACAGACGCTCCATTGTCTCTACAACCGCCGCATGCGTTTGTGATTGTGAAAGTGCTGAAGCAATTCGGCCAGCAGGGCGGCGGCTTCGGCGGTGGTGGTCAGCAAGGCGGCGGCTTGGGTGGTCAACAAGGCGGCGGTGGTCAGCAAAATGCTGGCGGTGGTGCTGGTGGTCAACAAGGCGGCGGACTTGGCGGCGGTGGCCTAGGTGGTGGTGGTCAGCAAGGCGGCGGTGGTGGCGGCTTCTTTTCGATCCCTCCCGAAAAAACAGTTTCGATCAAATACGTTTCCGCCTGCCTGAACCATGGCAAAGCCGATCCGACTCCTACTGCCAACTACGAAATCGTGAAGGTCGAAGACTACACGCAAGATCCCATTCTGGCAGAACTGATCGCAATGGTCGGCACTGGGCGCTTGGCTCCCCAGGCCGCTCAAGCCGCTATCTGGAACAGAACGGACAACATGAGTTGGAACGAGTTGGCTCAGAAGTTTTCTTACGACGTGTTGCGAAACAGGGTTCCCTACTTCAACCGCAACGACCTGCAGGGAGCTCAATTGCTGACGGCAGCGGCTGTTGGTCGAATACGTGAACGAAACGAACAAGAGTCTGTTGTCAAAACAACACCGACTGAACCTGAAGTTCCTAGCCGAGTACGTTAGAGTTTCGAATTGACAGGCCTTGGGGTTTGTCCGGCGAGCAAAACAAGTTATACCTGAAGGGGTGAGCGATCATTGATCGGTCACCCCTTTTTTTCGTTGGTTCACATTCGTCGCCTCAAGCCAAGTCTTAACACGTCAACATGAAACGCGTTCGTCGACACGTTGCTGGCAAATGGTTTTTGTTGTCCCTAGTTGTAGGAGTCATGGCGGGTGGCGGTGCCATCGTGTTCGACTACGCTGGCCAGTTGGTGTCTCGGTTTGTGCTCAGCGAACTCACGGGATTCAGCCCGGTCGGTGCAGATGGCGAACACCACATCTTTCATGCCAGCACAACAGCGTTGTCGTTCGGCATGCTGCTGCTGATCATGACGCTGGGCGGGTTGCTGTCAGGCTGGTTGGTCTACACTTTTGCTCCAGAAGCCGAAGGACACGGCACGGATGGAGCCATCGAAGCGTTCCACCAAAAACGCGGCAACATTTCCTTTAAGGTAGCCATCGTCAAAACCCTAGCATCCGCGATTACGCTGGGAACAGCAGGTTCTGGCGGCCGCGAAGGCCCGATCGCTCAAATCGGAGCCGCTTTGGGTTCGAATCTTGGCCAACGCCTGAACCTGTCCGCTCGCGACCGCCGCATTCTGCTGGCGGCTGGCATGGGAGCCGGCGTGGGGGCGATTTTTCGAGCACCGTTGGCGGGTGCCATCTTCGCTGGCGAAATTATGTACCGCGACGCGGACCTAGAATCCGACGTCATCGTGCCCACCGCCATTTCGTCGATCATCGCCTATTCTGTCTACGGCCTTTTTCTGCCTTCATCGCTGACGTTCAGCCACGTGTTTTCGGGGCTCGAAGCCTATTCGATGCAGTCCCTAAAAGAACTGCTGCCCTACAGCGTGATGTCGTTGATTCTGGCGGCCGTCGGAATCCTGTACATCAAATGCTTCTACGGCGTTCACGATTTGTTTCGCAAAGTGCCCGGCGTACGGCACATTCGACCCGCCATTGGTGCCGCACTGACAGGTCTGGTCGGAATCACCTTGTACTACAGCTTCGGACAAAACAGACAATTGCTAGCGGTGCTCGCCACCGGCTACGGCACGCTGCAAACAGCGTTGAAGTCGCCAGAAGAAATCGCCGTTTCCGTACTACTGCTGGTCGGCTTCTTTAAAATACTCACAACGTCTTTAACAATCAGCTCTGGCGGTTCCGGCGGTGTCTTTGGCCCATCCATGGTCATTGGCGGGTGCATCGGCGTCGCCACGGGCAAGGTCGTTCAACCGCTGTGGCAGTACATGCAGTGGGGCGCACTTTCTCCCGGAGCCTTCGGCGTGGTGGGCATGGCGGGCTTCTTCGCCGGGATCGCTCGCGCCCCAATTTCGACCATCATTATGGTTTCGGAAATGACAGGCAGCTATCAACTGCTGCTGCCCACAATGTGGGTGTCGACGCTCTGCTTTCTGCTGTGCAGCAATACCACGCTGTACAAAAAACAACTCAAAACTCGCCTCGATTCTCCCGCTCATCGAGGCGATTTTCTAATCGATGTCTTAGAAGGCATGACGGTAGAAGACGTTTATCGTCGCGATCGAAAAATCGAAAGCGTGCCTGAAGCCATGCCACTGGCTGGAATCGTCAAGCTGCTCAGCCAAACCCACCAGCACTACTTTCCGGTTGTGGACAGCAACGGCCTGATGGTCGGAGTCTTCTCATCAGACGATGTGCGATCGTACATCTATGACGAAACCATCTGGCAACTGGCCGACGCTGCCGACGTCATGAAATCTCCGTTCTTAAGCGTCACTCCAACAGACGACCTCAACATCGCCATTCAACAATTCACAGCACTCAACATCGATGAACTCCCAGTCATGGATCCCCAAAACCCCGGCATCCTACTAGGCATGCTACGCCGCAAAGAAACCATCGGCGCCTACAACCGCTGCCTCGCCAGTCGCCAAAAAGCCGTCGCCGACCACTCCTAGACGGGACGCCCCGGCGGGCGATGGCGTGGGACGATGGGTGTCTGCGTGGTGCAGTGCAAGCGCCGAGGGAGTGGAATGGTGGGGACCTGTCAGTGGTGTCTGGGCAGATCGGGTGGCGTCATTGATGGCGCTCCGCCTATACTGCGACGATTCGGCTTGTTCACACGAAATCGAGTGATCGACTTCATCTGTCGACAATTCGGTTGTCGAAGGCAACAGTAAGTGGCTTCCTGGGTTTGCGGAATTCACAACAAGATTTCGGAGGTAGGTTTTGGGTGCATCAGTGCGTGATCGACGAACAAAGCGACGTTCTTCTTCGAAGTTCGGCAACGAAGAACTGGCCAAGCTGTCTGACGATGAACTATTGGATCTCAGGTTCTGTGATCTCGGCCTAACAATCGCGGACACTCCACTGGAACAGCGTATTGAGCAACTGCATTCAGAATTGACGTCCAAGAAGATTTCGTTCCGTCCCCATTTTTGGCTGTCGCGAGAATGGTTTACTCCGGACGGCATTCCGGGCGTCGCGATTCCCTTCTATCTGGCTGACAGTCGGCTGATGAAGCTCGAAGAAAAGCAAATGCTGGAAGTGGAAGGCGGATCCGCCGATTGGTGTATGAGAATTCTGCGCCACGAAGCGGGCCATGCGATCGACAATGCTTATCGACTGCGGCGACGTCGTTGCTATCGCGAAACGTTTGGAAACGTGTCGGTGCCGTATCCGGATGCCTATACGCCGCGTCCCTACAGCAAAAGTTTTGTGGTCAACATCGACCTCTGGTACGCTCAAAGTCATCCGGTGGAAGATTTTGCCGAAACGTTTGCCGTCTGGCTGCGCCCTCGATCGCGCTGGCGGCAAATCTATCGCGGCTGGCCGGCACTCAAGAAGCTGGTCTTTGTCGATGAACTCATGCGCGAAGTTCGCGAAGAACGGGCCGTTGTGCGGTCTCGAAAACACGACGAACCGCTGAAGTCAATTCGCATGACACTGCGAGAACATTACGACGAAAAACGTGAACACTATCGTGTGGAAGAATCCGAATCGTACGATCACGAATTGAGTCGGTTGTTCACCACGGAGCCTCGAGAATGCCAGCCTCTAGCAGCAGCCACCTTTCTTCGACGCGCCAGAAAGCGACTTCGCCGCGACGTGTCGGAATGGACGGGCCAATTCCAGTACACAATCGACCAAGTCTTGCAGGAAATGATCACCCGATGTGCGCAGCTAAAACTGTATGTCGATCGTGACGTGCTGGAAGTCGAACGGGATGCCTTGGTTGTGCTGACAATGCACACGATGAACCATATTCAGGACGAAGCTCACAAGGTCGCCCTATGAGAAAATTTCGCATCGCGGCACTCGTGCGCGAAGGACTGGCTCCACCCGAATCAGCCACATCCTACGATGCCGATGACCCGCCCGAATGGAAGATGGAATTCGACATCATCTCAACACTGCGAGAATGTGGGCACGAAGTCCGGCCGATCAGTTTGTTCGACGACCTGACTCCTGTGCGAGGGTGCATTCTGAACTGGAAACCGCACGTCGCATTTATGATGCTGGAAGAATTTCACGGCGTCGCCCAGTATGACCACGCCATCGTCAGCTATCTGGAACTGATGAAGCAGCGGTACACGGGCTGCAACGCGCGCGGTCTGCTGCTGTCGCACGATAAAGCGCTCAGCAAAAAGATCATGAACTACCATCGAATTCCGACACCTCGATTCGCCGTCTATCGACGAGGCAGAAAAGTCCGACCGGCGGGGCGGATGGAGTATCCGATTTTGATCAAGTCGGCCACCGAAGATGCGTCGTTTGGTATTTCGCAGAATTCCATCGTCAACAGCGACGAAGCCTTGGTGGAACGTGTGGAGTTTGTTCACAAAAGCATTGGCACAGACGCACTGGCGGAAGAATTCATCGAAGGCCGCGAGCTATACGTGGGCGTCATTGGGAACACTCGACTGCAGACGTTTCCCGTGTGGGAAATGCTGTTCAAGAACATGCCAGACGATGTCGCTCATATTGCGACTGCGCGAGTGAAATGGAACACCAAGTATCAAAAGAAACACGGCATCGAAACGGCGGCGGCAGGGTTGTCGCCAGAACAGACCGTCAAGATCGAAAATATTTGCAAGCGTGTGTATCGCGTGTTGAACATGAGCGGTTACGGGCGAATCGATTTGCGAATGAAGCCCAACGGCCAAGTCTACGTCATCGAAGCCAATGCGAATCCGAATCTTGAATTCGGAGAAGACTTTGCGGAATCCGCCGAGTCTTCCGGTGTGAGCTTCGAACAACTACTGCAGCGCATCATCCGACTGGGAATGACCTACAACGCGGCTTGGCAGCAGTGAACCACCGCCGCAGGCGGTTCACTGACTGCGGACCAACCACAGCCACCTCGCTGACGAATCAGCGAGCACCCGCAGTTCTTATGCGGTCTAGGCTACCGCACCACCGTCTCGCTGTCGGCTTCGGCGATGTTTTCTGTTTTCGGCGACAGGTTGTGCTGCATCACCGCGATATGATCCAACAGATCAAACGCATCGCGATCCGGGTCATCGGATCGATCGGTTGCTCGAATTTCTAAAACCACATCGCGGCTCTGGCCAGCCGCTAACTTGTGCTCAATCGTCTGCAGCAGGTCAGCCACGTCAGAACGAACATTCTTGCGTACCAAGTGCCGCGCCGTGAAACCTCCCGCGCCCGCCGAAATCAAGATCACCGTCACCACAAAGATGGGAGCACACCAGTGCCTGAGCCACTGGATGTTTTTTGATTCGCCCACCATCCAGCCCCACAGCATCCAGCAGGCAAACAGAATCAAAAAAATGGGAATGATGATCATGATGGATTCGCAGACGAACAGGGCCTGTGGGTGAATAAACTCGCCTCCCGCAACGAAGGCTTGATCTGAGGATCGTCGCACGTGCAGCGTTCAAACTGCAAAACCCCGGCCGATTTCGGCGGGATGTCCAGAATTCAGCAACATCGGCGGGTTTAGACTCAGAACCACCATCTTCTCCCCCAGCAGTTTCTCTTGCAGAAACGACAATCCTGCCGCCTGATTTGTAACATCTGCAATAATTGCCGGAGTGTCTTTGGACCTGACTTCGTGTCGGCCAAAAGCAGGCTCGAACGCAACCAATTGAAGTCAAACAACTTGCGATCACGGGCTTCCCATTTCGCCGTCGTCTGAACCAGACTGGTTCGGCATTTGCTGCGGGTAGGGTTGCCCCGGTCAATGGATTGGCCAGAGGCGACTTAATTCGACTACCAAAAAAAAGACACGGGAAGAGCATGGACGCTCCGATTCCGCGACTCACGCTAGTGTTGCTATCGTTGTTTATTTCAACGGGAGCCACCTATCAAACGCGCAACTTTACGGTGACCGCTTCCGACCCCAAGGTCGCCAAGCAGGTCGGCGATGCTGCGGAGATCTACCGTCGAGACCTAGCGACCTTTTGGCTGGGGCGGCCGCTTCCGAACTGGTCCCGGCCATGCACGTTAAAGGTACGAGCGGGCGCGATGGGGGCCGGTGGAGAAACCAAATTTCAGTTTATGAACGGTGAAGTTCTGAACTGGAACATGTATGTTCAGGGATCGCTGGAACGAATTCTAGATTCCGTTCTGCCGCATGAAGTGAATCACACCATCTTCGCGTGTCACTTTCGCCGTCCGTTACCACGCTGGGCTGACGAAGGTGCAGCCACGTTGTTCGAGCATCGATCCGAACAAATCAAGCAACTCGGACTGCTGAAGCAAGTCCTGAACAACGATCGCGAATACATCAGTCTGCAACGATTGCTGACGATGAAAGAATACCCCAAGGGATATCGCCCCATGCTAATCCTGTATGCTCAAGGATATGCCTTGGCCGATTTTTTGGTGCAACAAGGCGGCCGCGCGAAATACCTGAAGCTGATGGCCGATGGAGAACGCATTGGGTGGGCTGAAGCGATTCGTGCGAATTACTACCATGGCGGCGTCGACGAATTGGAAAAGAACTGGCGGAGTTGGGTGTTGGCCGGCATGCCGACGATGAAAGAACCTCACCCAGATATGGCCACCGCCCGGCAGGATGATGAGCTGGCAGCCATCACCAGTGGGTTGGGTGTTCCGCGCCCCACCATTCTTGATGAATACTTGGTGAATACAACCTTGCGTTCTCAAAGCCCAGAGGCAGAAACGACTGTCGCAGTGAAGCAGGTCGCGTTGGAACAGCCGCCGGCGGCCAGACCACGGCCGCGAACGCCGCGAGCCTCATCGTCACTGAACGGAGCTGTATTCTTTAACGCTGGCAATGCGTCCAGCAACAGCGCAACACAGGGTGTTGTTCCCAGCCCCGCGCCGGCCGCTGCCTCGGACGGGAGATTTCGTGCGGCAGGATTCGAAGCCCCACGACCTCGATCGGCTCAAGGGCAAAGTGCCCAGCCTGCGTTGCCGCCGGCCGCCCCTCGCAAGTTGCAGAGTGCGACGCCACAACCGGTTCCGGCTGTCGTTCCCGGACCATTCTTGCCCCCTCGCCAGTTACTAGAAACAACAGGACTTGGCGATCAGTTCTTCAACCAACCAAATTCCAAACGAAAGCATCTCCCTCAGGAACGCAAGGCGGAAACCGGTTCCATCCCGCAATGGGCCGGTTTCCCAGGGCAAAAGGATCAATTCTGATTCCGCTGCAGAAGGTCACGAGCGAAAACTCTGACACACTCTCCGAAAGGCTTTGATTCCTTCCTCCTTGATCAAAGCCGTACTTCTGCATTTGCCAGCGTTTCTATCGGGCGAGTCATTATCCCGCACGATGACTCGCCCGATTTTCTTTTCGAAACACGCCATTCACTTAAAGACTGACCCGCTCCCATCAATCTTTCATCTTGCGTAAGCGAACTGCCTACTTAGCGCGGTTTTTTCTTGACGGCACCCAAGTCTTCGAGCTGGTGATTTGCAGTTCGTGAGCTTCCTGAGCGGTAATCGGACGATTGCTGCCAGTCGGTGCGTTGCTGCGGCTGTCTTTGATTTTTTCTGGCCGATACTGCGCGGCAATTCCGTCGTCGTTGTGGTTACTGGCTGCTGAAAACCAGAACGCCAAACCGCCGGAACGCGATCGCCCGTAACGATAGTTCATCAAAAACAGAATCAAAATCAAACTCACGGTTGGCAGCGCGAACAGCATCACGGTACCGAAGTCCGACGTGTCCATCAGGCACAAAAAGCAACACAGGCCAGTGCCCAGCACGATGATGACGATCGACGCCAGCATGCTGCCGCCATCATCCTGACGCTTTCCCCATTTTCTCGCCATTCCGCTGCCTCAGAACTAACGACTGAGCGAACGATAGTCCACCCATCAGATAAAATTGACCAAGTTTCCAGGACAATTATACTAACAAAAATGCGAATTACGTCGAGAACTGAAAAGCCATGCTGCGAAAATGAACGGCAAACACCGCCCAACAATCAACTGGGTAGGCTCTCGGGACGTCGATTGTATTTCTGAGGTCGCGGAACGATTCAAGAGCACGGTCTGCCCGTGCTGTGTGTCGGGAATGAACTTTTTTGTAGCTCGGCGGTCCCCGCCGAGAATCACGGTTGAGAATCACGGTTGAGAATCACGGTTGAGAATCACGGTTGAGAATCACGGTTGAGAATCACGGTTGAGAATCACGGTTGAGAATAACGGTTGAGAATCACGGTTGAGAATCACGGTTGAGAATCACGGTTGAGAATCACGGTTGAGAATCACGGTTGAGAATCACGGTTGAGAATCACGGTTGAGAATCACGGTTGAGAATCACGGTTGAGAACCACGGTTGAGAATCATGGCGCGACATGAGTCGAGCGGCGGTTAAGATTTCACCAGTTGAAGCCTGAAGCGCCAGCGAAGCCCACATCTTGTTCGGCTTCGCTGGCGCTTCAGACTTCAGGTCAGATGATATATTCTCACCGGCCGCACGCCTTCGTGCGAAGCGGAAATTAGAAATTGCCTGACACAACCGTTTTCTATGTGCTGGCCACCGGTTGCGGAGTGTACAACCACGGATAGCACGAATTTCACGAATAACAGCCGCTGAATATTCGTATGATTCGTGGTTCAAAACAACAACACATCGATTCTGGTCGAGTCAGGAACTTTGGTTTGGCTGTACCGATTCCGCAACGGTCTGCTTGTTGTTTCCAGAGAAACGGACATTTAAGTTCATTGGAAGTTTCGCTTCCACTGAACAACGAACGTCTTGACGACTTCCGCGACGATCGAATGCGTCACTCAGGATCACTCCGCAGAACTTGGAGGATCTTTCGGACCTGATCCACCAAAGCTGGCTCTTGGGCCAACAACGGAAACTGGCTTTGTGTCAGATTGTGTGAAAACCAGAGCTCTGGGTTGGGCGGTGAAGCTTCAAGAATCGTCGCCACCAGAAAAGTGGCTAACTTTTGTTCTTCGTCCAGTTTATCGAACAAGGTATCTCGAACCTGTCTCTGGATACCTCGAATCGGCGGTCCCGTATTTTCGTCGTCCACGAATTCATCTTCCGTCACAATCTTCTGTGCCGCCAAATGTTGTGCGCGAACCGTCGGGCCTGACATCAGTGTGATGACCGCAGCCCACTCTTCGCCAGCGGCTGGCAGGGACTTTCTGCCAGCACGATATATTTCCCGCATCATATTGATCTGCCGCAGCAACGGAGTGATCGGCTGTTCCCCGCTGTCGATAAATGATCTGCCAAACATGTACCCCACAACGTCTCGCTTGCTGCGTTCCCACTGACCATACTTAGCGCTATATTCTGACAGTGCCTCAGCGACGTGAGCATCCCCCAACGTTGAGTACCGGTTGCTGCCTGAATTCTTCAACAACATTAACCGCGCAAAGTCATCGCGATGGTCCGCAGCGGTCTTTAGCTGCGAAAATTCACGAGGGAAAATAGCGATATCCCCGATCTCCGGATGCACGGACGGCGAGTTTGTTGTTTGGCAGTACGTCGCAAACGTCTGACGCACGGTCACCACGCCGATCGGCACGTAATAATTATCGGTTGCCCGAAAAATTGCCAGCTTTTCTCCCAGCCGCAGCGTGTGTACGTCACCGAGGTCAATCTGCGATGAATTCGATGCCACCCGTTGGACTTGCCCGATAGCATACACCAACCCCGCACGGACCAAGTCGATTTCTTGGCCACGGGCAAATGATGGCATGCTGGACAGCAGCACCGACACGGTGACACACAAGAAGCGGAATGACTTAGACATTAGGTGAAC
This sequence comes from Fuerstiella sp., assembly GCA_041688835.1. GTDB lineage: Bacteria > Planctomycetota > Planctomycetia > Planctomycetales > Planctomycetaceae > Fuerstiella. The sequence continues at coordinate 3,728 of JBDNHJ010000093.1, read as the reverse complement.
CTCAAACGCAGGCAAGCCAAGTCTCGTGACCTTGGACGTGGTTGTCCGACCAAACTGTCACGCTGGCTGAACACCAGTCTAAACCGTGGCATGGGGGTGACCACTACATTTGGGGGAAACACGCGAAAAGCATTGAAATCGCTGACGTTTACAACCGGGAGCTTCCGCAATCGCCCCGATCGGACGTCGTTCTGGCGGAGGGCCGGCGCAGATTTAAGATTTCAAATCTGAGATTTTTTTTCCCAACGCGTTCGGTTGAGCTCCGAAACCGCTGACGGCGTTGAACTTGGGATCGTAGACCACCAACGACTGACCGGGCAACGGTGCCGCAGCGCTGGTCCGCGTCTCTGTTAAACGATGTTCGGTGCCAGCCAGCCAGTTCCCATCCCGAATTCTGGTGCTGTCGCCAGACAGATCGTTGTGAGCCACGCTGCCAACGGCTTTATAAATTTCCACGGTCTGCTGATACGAGTGACGAACGAGTTGCTGCACAACAGGCAGTTCGACACGCTGCAGTTTCTCAGACACTGCCGTGACAGAAACGCCAAGCTGCTCCTTCATCTTCTTGTAACCGGCGTTCATACTGCGATGTTTGCCGAGCACCACGCCGGAAACCAACACCGCCAAGTCAGAGAACAACAGCGAGCGATGATGCTGCTCGTCAGCGTGCTCGCTGAACAACCGATCGATGGCATTCGAATCGAGCATCCGCCGCAGCACCATCTGAGTCACGGTGGCGAATGGCCTTCGGTAGAAAAGCGAAGAAACATAGGATCCTTGAAAACGAAGCTAACATCACGGCCCTCCTTGGCGAAGAAGAATAGGAATATCACATTCTTTGCTAATCTGGGAGATCTTGGAAAAATCGATTCATGTTGAAAGCACTGGTCAGGGCGACTTCCGCTACGGTCAAAGGCGTGACTTAGGAAATCGACAGCCCTCGCACGCCAGCTTGCACAAAACACAGCAGCAATTCGCCGGATCAGGTGGGAATTCCGCGTGCTTCTTCCAATAATACAGCCAATCACATCGCCCGCCCCTTCACGTGCTGTGCCTTCGCGCATCTTCGCGTCACTTCGTGCCACACAGGTTGCAATCGTTATGTTCTACTCGCTGAAAATGGCCAAACGCGTGCTGCTGGAAACCAACAAGCGGTTGCTGTGGAAGTTGTTTTGGAACATGGGCATCAAAGGCACGCGGTCCGTGATGGCTCATAAAAAGCGGATGAAGAAAGGCCAGTTCTTTCCGCCGTTTCTGTACGTTTCAATTATCAACAGCTGCAACCTGCGCTGTCAGGGATGCTGGGTCGACGTCGCTGCCAAACAGCAGACCATCGATGTCAAGGCGATGAACAAGCTGATCACCGAAGCCAAAGCCGCTGGAAATTCGTTCTTCGGCGTCGTCGGTGGCGAACCGTTCATGCACCCGGAACTGTTTGAAATTCTGGAAGGTCATCCCGACTGTTACTTCCAAGTGTTCACCAACGGTCAATTCATCACGCCCGAAAAAGCCCAGCGACTGTTCAAAATGGGCAACGTCACGCCGCTGATCAGCGTGGAAGGCAACGAAATTATCAGCGATCAGCGTCGAGGTCGTGGTGAAGTGTACAACAACACGCTGGCCGGCATTCAGAACTGTCTGGACGCCAACGTGATGACCGGAGTCTGCACCAGTTTGGCGCAAAGCAATATCGATCACCTGCTGACCGAAAAATGGGTTGACCGCCTGATCGAAATGGGCGTGCTGTATACATGGTTCCACGTGTATCGTCCGATGGGCCCAGACGCGACTCCAGAACTGTGCCTGACGCCAGAACAACAACGTCGTGCGCGTGAGTTCGTGGTTGAGATGCGTGCGAAGAAGCCGATCGTCATTATCGACGCCTACTATGATGGAGACGGCAAGGCGTTGTGTCCGGCAGCCAATGGAATCAGTCACCACATCAATCCATGGGGCGACATCGAACCGTGTCCGATTGTGCAGTTTTCGAAAGAATCAATTCATTCCAGCGACGACGATCAACGTTCTCTGTTCGATAAATTCACGCAGTCCGAATACCTGTCCGACTTCCGCAGTCTGGCACAGGACACCACGCGAGGCTGCATTGTGCTGGAACGTCCGGAATTGCTGCAGCAGGTTGTGGAAAAACACAGCGCCAAAGATTCCACCGCGCGTGGCACAGCGATGCAGGAACTGAAAGGCATGATTCCGCGAACATCGCAGTATCATCCGGGTAACGAAATTCCGGAAAAGAATCTGTACTACCGCTTCGCCAAGAAATTTCTGTTCAACGACTTCGGTGTGTACGACGGAAAAGACCACACCACCACCGCCGCTCCGTATATCATCGACGAAACCGCCCCCGCCGCCGGAAATGCGGGCCTAAACATCATCGGCCAAAGTCAGAATCCAAGCCAAGGCTGTTGCAGCGGCAACAGCGCCGAAGACGAATCCACCACAGGCTGCTGTTCATAAATCAATCTCAAATCTCAAATTATCGACCCCGCCATTTTTTCTAACCCCTTGCGCTCCAGTTAGTCATCCGAGCCCAGTCCAATGTTCGGTGGAGTGATTGTTAAAAAATGTAAGGTTAAAAAATAGGTGCGATCATGATCAAGGTCCGAGATGTCCTTGGTTGTTGATCTGCGGCCATCTGGGCTCAGCACTGCAAATTGGCCGACGGAAGCCAGCGCGACCGCAAAACCCGAAATCTATGGTCGACGTGAAGGGGGGCTTCGTTGCAGCTATTTCCTTTTGTCAGCACTCGCTTTGTCCTTCTCGATTTGTCTGCGGCGTTGCGCCAGAAAATCGCCCAGCCCTTTCTCTCGCCATTCATTTTGCAACTGCAGGTCTCTGTGAGCTTCTTTCAATGTGTAATCTGCGGCCTTCTCTAGCTTTGTAATCATTTGATCCCAATCGTCCATCCCCGAAAATTGGATTTCGACGACGCCTGCTTCGCGCCTTTCGCGATTTTCTTCCTCCCGGGACAACTCCCGTGATGCGGCCACGTGCAGCAGTTGGTGGTTGCGAAAATTGAAAAGTGTGGGATCGGCTCCGGCGTCCAATAACATCGACACAATATCGCATTGCATTCGATTCAACGCCGCAGACATCGCGGTGCCACCGTTTGGTGTCTGCCTGTTCAGGTCTATCTTTGCCGCAATGGTCCGCGCGACCCTTTGACGTGCAACTTCGAATAACGTCTGCCCCTCTGCAGCTTCCATCAGCGGCGTCGTTCCATATTCTGCATGCACGAAATCCAGATTCCCGCCGTGTTCTGCCACCAGATCGAACCGACCATTGCTTGGCAAGCGGGAAGCCAATAAGGTAACGCAGTCGCCTTCAAAGAGTCCGGCGTAGCCCGTTTGGCTCATACGCAAGCCCAAAACTGCTTTGAAACTCAATGTTGGGATTGGCACCGTGCTCCAGCAGCAAGCGAAAACAAGTCGGGGCCAGCAATGAATAGGCCCACAGCAGCAGTGTGGCGTTATTCTTGCCCGTCTTATTGACGTCGATTCCCGACTTCAACAGCTTCTGAACGGCAGGTAGATCATTCCTTTGAATAGCTCGGCAGAATTGGATCATCTCGGGCGTAAGCGCCCACCAGCACCATCCGTTGCCGGGGGGCGTTGGTTCTCAGGCTTCGGCGTTTTGCTTGAGTCTGGCGAGTCGGCGTTCGAGCCGTGTGCGGTCTCGTCGGGCGGCGGTTTGGCGTCGTTCTTCGTCTC